>JANNTO010000173.1:0-1979 GCA_031403675.1 Gammaproteobacteria bacterium
CACCAAGCCAGAGAACATGCCCTGGGTCGAATAATCCAGGGTCAGCATCGATCTGCTGTCGGGGATCGTATTCTCCAGGTCGTATACGTTGGATGCGTTGATCGTGCCCGGCGACACATTGGAAACGCTCTGTTGGTTGAAATTATGGCGCAGGTCCAGGAGCAGGTCGCCGCCACGCACATCAAAGGCGGTGCTGAAAGCGATGTCGATGCCGCTGACCTTCGAATCGAAGCCATTCACAAAATAGTTGGCATTGCTGCCCAGCAGCAGATTCGCCTCCGCCGGCGGGATGCCAGCCGCAATCAACTGCGCGACCTGGGCCGCCCCAATGGCGTTGTTGAACAACGTCAGGCGGTCATCGATATTGATGTGGTAGTAATCGACGGTGACACTCGTCGTATCGTTCGCTGACCACACCAAGCCCAGGGTGTAACTATCGGATTCCTCCGGTTGCAGTGAAACCGCACCAAGCGCCTGCGCGATCGGGCTCGAAACCGGATAAGTGCCGTTGGGAATGAGCTCACCGGCGGCATTCGCCGTGGTCGTCACGTTGAGCGTGTTGACCTGACCCGGGGTCGGTATCCGGAAACCCGTGCTGGCAGTCGCGCGCATGGCGATGCTGTCGGTGAACTGGTACCGCAGCGAGACTTTCCAGTCAGTGGTTTCGCCGAATTCGTCGTAGTTCTCGTAACGGACCGCGACGCCGCCGGACAACTGATCGGTCAGATCGGTTTCCACATCGACATAGGTGGCCCAGCTATCGCTTTCGAAACTGCCGGCTGACTCCACCGGAAAACCCTGGAAGCCGTCCGATCCGACGCCGAAGATGGCCGCCGTGGGTCCGGCCTGGATCGACGCCAGATCGCCGGCGCCAATTTCGTAGGTCTCGTTGCGGAATTCGCCACCAAAAGCGACGTTGAGCGGCGAGTCGGCAAAGGTCTTCACGAAATCGACGTTAAGCCCGCTCTCCTCCTGCGTCAGCGTGCCGGGCCGGAAGCTGGTCGGGGAAAGGCGCCCGAGACTCGGATTGATGGTGGACGAGATGTTGTAAACGGCCTCGCTTTCGCCATAGCGCACGCGAGCATCCCAGCTCAGGGTGTCGGTCAACTCACCGCGCATGCCCAGCGTGATGCCTAAATCAGTGATATCCGCACCGAAATCCGGGTTGTATCCGCCCGGGAACAGGGTGTGGATCGGATTGCGCAGTACGTACCCGCTAGGGCTGCCGGCATTGGCCGTCAGATAGTCGGCCGGATTCAGCCCCTGGCCGGTAATGACGGCAACCTGTGCAGCCGTTGCGTTGTCCGGCAGACCGTCATTGCAAGGCACTGGCGTGCAAAAAGGGAGGTTGTCGACTTGCAGCGTGCCGCGCGCCGAGCCCGCTGCCAGCTGGTCGGCTGCGGTCGGCAGGACCGGCCGGCGATAGAAGAAATCGGAGATCGTCTCGTTATCCATGTAATTGGCGTTGCCGTACAGCTCGAGCCGGTCGCTCACCGAAAATCCTGCGTTGACGAAGATCTTCATTGCGTCGACATTTGGGTCGCCCCAGCGTTGCCCGAGCCCTTCTTCTGGCACCAGGTCGGAGCCAACAATGGCCCCGATCGCCGCGGCGTCCGGTCGGGCAGCGCCACGTGAAGTCTCATCGGCGGTGGAGTACTCGGCCGTGATGTTCACGAACCCGGCGTCCGTTAGCGGAAGCCCAATGTTGCCGCTGACCGAGACGCGCTCGCCGTCGCTTTCCGAATACTCGCCGAACTGAGCCGACAGAGAGCCACCTTCACTGGCGTCTTTCATGATGACGTTGACGACGCCGGCAATGGCGTCCGATCCGTATTGCGCGGAAGCGCCGTCACGCAGAATTTCTATCCGCTCGATGGCGGCCGCGGGAAACGTGGACCAGTCCACACCCTGCGAGCCCTGATTGACGCTTCCCAGTGGTGCCAGCTGCAAATTGACCAGCGCCGAACGGTGGCGGCGGG
>JANNTO010000174.1:0-5377 GCA_031403675.1 Gammaproteobacteria bacterium
TACTTCGCAACCCTCCTTGGTCAACAACGTCTCCGCGGTACGGCGGATCGTCTTGCTGTCGTCGATTACCAGCACTTTCAGACCGCTCAGGCGGTGCCCGTTGTTAACGGCTGCTGCACTGTCCATCGGGTACCTCCGACCCCGCCGCTGCTCCGGCCGGGCACTTGCAAAGCTCGTCAGGAAGCGCCCTCGGTTTCGACTCCGGAGCGGCCTCCTTTTAACATATCGGTCCACACCCTGCCACGCCGGAGCACCGGCCGGCAGGACAATCCGGACCAATGACAGGTGTACTATGACAAGGCCCCCTGACCTGCAGTATCCGCGTCACATTCCAGTCAATCGGCCGGAGCGCACCTGATGCCAGCCAGTCGCAGCCTTGCCGTATTGATGGACCCCCTGGAAACCATCAAGCCGGCCAAGGATTCGACGATCGCGATGCTGGTCGCGGCCGCCCGCCGCGGCTGCGCGACCTGGTGTTTCGGCCAGGCCGATCTATCGGTGCGCGACGGCCGGGCGATCGCACGATTGCGGCCGATCGAGGTCATCGGCACCGGCAAGGAGTGGTACCGGACGGGTGCTCCCGAGCTGCGGCCGCTGGCCGGCATCGATGCCGTGCTGATGCGCAAGGACCCTCCGTTCGACACCGAATACGTTTATACGACCTACCTGCTCGAGCGTGCGGAAGCCGAGGGGGTGATGGTCGTGAACCGGCCGCAAGGCCTCCGGGACATGAACGAAAAGGCCTACACCGCCTGGTTTCCGGAATGTTGCGCACCCACGTTGATCACGCGCGACATGGAAGCGATGGAGGCGTTCCTGGCCGAGCACGGGCGCATCGTCTGCAAGCCGCTCGAGAGCATGGGCGGCCGTTCGATCTTCGTCATTGGCACCGGCGACAAGAACGCCCGCGTCGTGTTCGAGACCCTGAGCGACTACGGCCGACGTTACGCGATGGTGCAGCGCTACCTGCCCGAGATCGCCGAAACCGGGGATGCGCGCATCCTGCTGATCGACGGCGAACCGGTACCGCATGCGCTCGCGCGCATGCCGGGACCCGGCGACCATCGCGGCAATCTCGCAGCCGGCGCCAAGGGGGTCACGCGCGCCCTCTCCGATCGCGACCGCTGGCTCTGTTCGCGCATCGGCCCGGTCATGCGCGAGCGCGGCATGCTGTTCGTCGGCCTGGATGTGATCGGCGGCTTCGTGACTGAAATCAATGTGACCAGTCCGACCGGCATTCGCGAACTGGATGCGGCACAAGGCCACGACATCGCGGGCCAACTCATCGACGCCATGCTCGCCAGGCTCCCGCGCGGATGAAGCGGCCGGACCGGCTGCGCAAGGCCGAGGTCACGGTCAACGACCGGCTGGTCGTGACGATGTTCCTGGCGGGCCTGTTTCACATGATCGTGATCCTCGGCATCACGTTTGCGCCGCCCCGGCAGGATCCGTCAATCGTGCCGACGCTCGAGGTGCTGCTGATCAACAATTCGCTGCCGCAGTCGCCCACCAATGAACGGGCGAGCTACCTCGCCGAACGCACCCAGCAGGGCAGCGGCAATTCCACGACCGGCCGGACGCGGCAGCCCGGTGCCGGCAACGCAGCGCAGGATCTGCCCGGCGAGAACCAAGACGGTCCCGAGTCGCCGCTGCCGGTCGGCCAGGCTGGCGAAGCAGGCAAACTGCTGACCGGTCGGGGCGGAACGCCCCGGTTGGTCGGCGAAATCACTACCGACGCAGCCCTGCCAACGCTGCCCCGCGAGTCACTGGCTGGCCAGCCATCGCCATTCGCCGGCAGCGACGACGACACCGAACTCGAACTGAAAGGCCCCGAACGGCGTGAACTGCTGGTGACGCCGAATACCCGGTCCTCTGAGGTCGCGGTCTATCTCGATGCGTGGAAGCGGCGCATCGAACAGGTCGGCACGCTGAACTTTCCGAACGAGGCGCGCAGGCGCGGCCTCTCCGGCAACCCGTTGATCGAAGTGGCGCTCGCTTCGAATGGCGGCCTGGTACGCGCTGCGGTGCGGCGCTCGAGTGGTCACGTGGAACTGGACCAGGCCGCGATGGAGATCCTGAAGCTGGCAACGCCATTCGAGGCGTTTCCACAGGAACTCGCCGCAAGGCACGAAGTACTGCGCTTTGCCTACGAGTGGCAGTTCGTCGCCGGGCGCCTCGCCGGCTCCACGGTCGAAGTGCCCGCGCCCTGACCGGATTAAGTCCGCTCACCCGGACCGGTGGCGCATGGCCGAGCACGCTTTGACCGTGGTTGTTCCACGGCCGATACTAGCAACATGGCCGCCGGCTCCTATCTGCACAATCAGCTGCTGGTCGCGATGCCCTCGCTCGCGGACCCCAATTTTTCGCACAGCGTGACCCTCGTCTGTGAGCACAACGCGCGCGGCGCGCTTGGCATCGTCATCAATCGCCCGCTCGAGATGAAGATGTCGGAAGTGCTGGAACAGCTTTCGCTCGTCACCGAGAACCAGCAGCTTGCCGCGATGCCGGTGCTTGCCGGTGGACCGGTGCAGCGCGACCGCGGTTTCGTGCTGCATCGACCCGGTCCGCAGGACTGGGAATCGACCATGCCGGTGTCGGATTCCCTGCATGTAACGACCTCGCGCGACGTGCTCGCGGCGCTGGCGCAGGGCAGCGGGCCGGCCCAGGCCGTCATCGCACTCGGTTACGCCGGCTGGGAAGCTGGTCAGCTCGACGAGGAACTGCTGCAGAATGCCTGGCTCACCGTGCCCTGTGACGATGCGCTGATCTTCGAACTGCCGTATGAGCAGCGCTGGCATGCGGCTGCGCGCCTGCTCGGCGTCGAGCTGTCGCGCATCAGCACCCAGGCGGGGCGCGCCTGATTGACGACCGCGCCGGCCGCGAGGACGGTGCTCTCCTTCGATTACGGTTTGCGGCGCATCGGCGTTGCGGTCGGCAATACGCTGACCGGGACGGCCGAGGCCCTGGCGACGATAGCGGCGCGCGATGGCGAACCCGACTGGGCGGCAATCGACCGCTGCGTCGCGGACTGGCGCCCGGGGGCGATCGTGGCGGGGGTTCCCTATAATATGGCCGGTCAGGATGCCTCCGGAATCACCACGGCGGCACTGCGGTTCGCCGACCTGCTCGGCGGACGATACGGAATCGAGGTTTACCGGGTGGACGAAAGACTCACGTCGCGCGAAGCGGAGGATGACCTGCGCGAGAGGCGCAGGAGCGGCGCGAAAGTGCGGCGGGTGCGCCGCGGCGATGTTGACCGCGAGGCCGCGCGTTTGCTGCTGTTGCAATGGCTGCGCGCGCAGCCAGGCCAGACGGCCCGATGAACCAGGGATTCTCGCAACTCGACGTCAACCGACGGCTGCGCCACCTGATCACGCTCGATGGCCTCGAGCGCGGCCTGCTTGAAGAACTGTTGGATCGCGCGGAGCAGTACCAGTGCGCGCCGGGCGCGCTGCCGCCGCGCGGTGAGAACCTCCGCAGCTGGACCGTCGCCAATTTGTTCGCCGAGCCGTCGACCCGCACCCGCGCATCGTTCGAACTCGCCGCGGTGCGGTTCGGCGCCGACACGATCAACCTCGACGTGATGCTGTCATCGCGTGCCAAGGGCGAGTCCATCATCGACACGATCTACACGCTGCAGGAAATGCAGGTGGACGTGTTCGTGATCCGCGATGCCGAGCCCGGCATCCATGAGTACGTCGCGCGCCACGTCGGCCCGCATGTCAGCGTGATCTCGGGCGGCGAGGCGCATCTGTCGCACCCGACCCAGGGCCTGCTGGATGCGCTGACCATCCGCCAGAGCAAGGGTGGATTCCAGGACCTGGTCGTCACGATCACTGGCGACATCCGGCATTCGCGCGTCGCACGGTCAGCACACCGGGCGCTCACGACGCTCGGCGTCGCCGAGATTCGCATCGTGGCGCCAGCGGTGATGATGCCGGACAGCGCCGAGTTCGCCGGCGCGCGGCGCTGCGAATCCTTCGATGAAGCCATTGCCGGCACTGACGTCGTCATGATGCTACGCATCCAGCGCGAGCGGGTCGCGGGTGCCGGACCGACCGACATTGTCAGCTACCACCAGCAGTATGGCTTGACTGCCGCGCGCCTCGCGCGGGCGCGCCCGCAGGCGATCGTGATGCATCCGGGCCCGATGAATCGCGGCGTCGAAATCACCGCCGATGTCGCCGACGGGCCGCAGTCGGTGATCCGCCGGCAGGTCGCCAATGGTGTCGCGATGCGCATGGCCGTGCTCGCGCATGTTGCCAACGCGCGCCAGAACCGCGGCTCATGAGCGTGGCCCACGGCAGCCATCGCGGTACGATCTTCCTCGAGGACGCGGCGGTCATCAGCCATCTGGCTTTCGATGGGGGCCAGTACCTGCTGCGACTGCAGGCGCCGCGTTGCGCGGCAGCGGCGACACCCGGTAGTTTCATCCACCTGACCTGCGGGCCCGAGGTGCCGATGCGCCGGCCGCTGTCCATCATGCGTGCGAACCGCGCCGCCGGCTGGGTCGAGGTGCTCTACAAGATCGTCGGCCACGGACTTGCCGAACTCGCCGAACGGAAAACCGGCGAGCAACTCTCCTGCCTCGGTCCGATCGGGCAAGGGTTCATCGCGCATGCGGCGCGCCCGCGCACACTAATGATCGGCGGCGGCGTCGGCATACCACCGCTGGTGTTCCTCGCAGAATCGCTGGCAGTGGCGCAGCACGCCGGCTGGAAGCCGCTGGTGCTGATGGGCTCGGAGTTGCCGTTTCCATTCGAACTCGCGCGCTCGCGCATCGCGGTGCCCGGCATGCCCGCCGCCGCGACCGCGTCGATGCCGCTGCTCGAGGAACTGGGCGTGGCGTGCCGGCTCGCGAGCCTCACGGGATTCAACGGCTGCCATCGCGGCTATGTGACGGAACTTGCCGAATCGTGGATTGCGTCGCTCACCGCCGCCGAGCGCGCCGAGGTCGAAGTATTCAGTTGCGGCCCGCACCCCATGCTGGTCGCGGTCGCCGCGCTCGCGAAGCAGCACGGTCTCCCCTGCCAGGTTTCTCTCGAGGAGAACATGGCATGCGCGGTGGGTGGCTGCGCGGGCTGCACCGTGCTGGTACAGACGGCTGAAGGGCCGGCGATGAAGCGCGTCTGCGTCGACGGGCCGGTGTTCGACGCGGCTACCGTTTTCACTGACTGATTTTCGCGGCAGTTGCCGTGACGCCCGTCAGGCCGCGAGATCCGTAGTCGGCGTAGCAATACCGGTTTGTGGGGCAATCGCGGGCGCACTTCAGGCCGGCCACGCGGGCATTGGCGGGGGCCGGGGGTTTTCCCCGCCAGCCAAAATGCGGTGGTGGGGGCGCGCGCGGGGCCAAACCCCCCGCCGCCCCCGCCCCGAT
>JANNTO010000175.1:0-4411 GCA_031403675.1 Gammaproteobacteria bacterium
GGCGTCGGGCTCGATGTCGTGCAGAACATGATCAAGCAGGTGCGCGGCACCATCCGAGCTTCATCCGAACCCGGCAAGGGCGCACGTTTTCTGTTGCAGTTGCCGCTGACCCTGTCGGTGGTACGTACCTTGCTCGTTGAAATCGGTGGCGAGCCCTATGCCTTTCCACTGGCGCACATCGTGCGCACTCTGATGTTGCCAAGGGACCAGATCAGTCTGCTGGAAGGCCGGCAGCATTTCATTCTCGATGGACGGTCCGTCGGGCTCGTCAGCGCGCAACAGGTGTTAGGCGGTAGCGAGCCCAACCTCGTCGGCGAGGAATTGCCCGTAGTCATCGTGGGCGATACCGGCAACACCTACGGACTGATCATGGACCGTTTTCTCGGCGAGCGTGAGTTGCTCGTGCAATCGCTCGACGCGCGCCTCGGCAAGATCAAAGATATCGCCGCCGGCGCGCTGATGGAAGATGGTTTACCCGTACTGATTGTGGATGTCGCAGACATGCTTCATTCAGCGGACAAGCTGGTATCCGTCGGGCATCTGAACAAGGTGGGACGCGGCGCCGGCAGCGGCGGGAAGGCCCGCAAGCGCGTGCTCGTGGTGGACGACTCGCTCACCGTGCGCGAGCTCGAGCGCAAACTTCTCGACCAAGTCGGCTATGAGGTCGAGATTGCCGTGGACGGCATGGACGGCTGGAACGCGGTGCGCACCGGGCATTTCGATCTGGTCGTCACTGACGTCGACATGCCACGTATCGACGGCATCGAACTGGTTGCGCTGATCAAGAAGGATCCGAGATTGAAATCCCTGCCGGTGATGATCGTTTCCTACAAGGACCGCGAGGAAGACCGCCAGCGCGGACTCGAAGCAGGCGCGGACTATTACCTGACCAAGGGTGGCTTTCACGACGAAACGCTTTTGCGTGCGGTGGCGGACCTGATTGGCGAGGCGGTAGCGGCATGAAAATCGGCATCGTCAACGATTTGCCTATGGCGGCGGAGGCGTTGCGACGGGCAATAGCTGTGAACCCGGAGCACGAGGTCATCTGGATCGCGCGCGACGGCGCGGAAGCCGTGGCGTTCTGCGCGAACCAGACACCGGATATGGTGCTGATGGACCTGATCATGCCGGGAATGAACGGCGTGGAGGCCACGCGGCAGATCATGGGACGCACGCCGTGCGCGATTCTGATCGTGACCGTCAGCGTCGACGCCAACGCCGCGGGCGTATTTGAGGCTATGGGCCACGGTGCGCTCGATGCAATCGATACGCCGGCACTCGGCTCCGCCGACCCGCGCGCGGGCGCCGCCCCGTTGCTGTTGAAGATCGACAGTATCGGGAAGCTGATTGGCTACAAGAACGGCAAGCTGAACGCCATCACGGAGGACACCATCGCATTGCGGGCCCTTGGGCAGAACCGCCTGGTCGCAATCGGCTCGTCCGCGGGCGGCCCGGGCGCGCTGGCGAAAGTACTGTCCGGTTTGCCCGGGGATTTTCCCGCCGCGATAGTCATCGTTCAACACATAGATGAAAAGTTTGCGCTCGGCATGGCCGATTGGTTGAACCAGCAGTCAAAGCTTCCGGTGCGGGTAGCAAAGGAAGGCGATCGTCCGGAGACCGGCAGCGTGCTGTTAGCCGGCACCAGCCACCACTTGACTCTGACATCGGGCGGTCGACTTGCTTACACCCCCGAACCGGGCGACTACGCATGCCGGCCGTCGGTGGATGTCTTTTTCCACAGCGTCTGCCGGCTCTGGTCGTTCGAGGCGGTGGGGGTACTGCTGACCGGCATGGGCCGAGACGGTGCATTGGGCCTCAAGGCGCTACGCAGCAAAGGTTGCCACACGATCGCACAGGACCAGGCCAGTAGCGCGGTTTACGGGATGCCGAAAGCCGCTGCAGCGCTCGACGCCGCAGTCGACATTTTGCCGTTGGAGCGGATCGCACCGAAACTAGTGAGTATTTTCGTTCGGTAGAACTCATGGACATTGCCGAGGCAACGCGATGAACGACCTGGAGAGCCCCGCCGCGGCGACGGCGAACGACTACCTCGTCAAGGTGCTTTTGGTCGATGACCAGGCGATGGTCGGCGAGGCCGTCCGGCGCGCGTTGGCGCAGCAGCCGAACATAGAGTTCCGCTACTGTGGCAATGCCGCCGAGGCCGTCGCGGTCGCCCAGAAGACCAGGCCGACGGTCATTCTGCAGGACCTGGTGATGCCCGGCATCGACGGACTCACGCTCGTTCGTCAGTATCGCGCCGATCCGCTGACCAAGGACATTCCGATTATCGTGCTCTCAACGAAGGAAGAGCCGTCTGTGAAGAGCGAGGCGTTTGCGTTGGGCGCGAACGACTATTTGATCAAGCTGCCGGATGCCATCGAGCTGATCGCCCGCGTCCGGCATCACTCGAAGGCCTACTTAAATCAGTTGCAGCGTGACGCGGCCTATCTCGCGCTTCACGAAAGCCAGCGCAAGCTTATGGAAACCAATATCGAGCTGCAGCGATTGACCATCGTCGACGGCCTCACGGGACTTAGCAACCGCAGATACTTCAATGAGTACATCGAAGCGCAATGGAAGCTGGCCGCCCGCGATCGGACCCCTCTCTCTGTCCTCATGATCGATGTGGACAATTTCAAACGCTACAACGATACCTATGGGCACCTCGCAGGGGACGAAGTGCTGAAGGGCATCGCGACGGCGATGCAAAAGAGCTTTTTGCGGCCGACGGATCTCAGGGCGCGTTTTGGAGGCGAGGAATTTGTCGTGATCTTGCCTGCGACACCTCTTGCATCAGTCCCATCCCTGGGCGAGAAGTTGCGGCGCAATGTGGAAGGCCTGCACATCCCGCACAGCGCCTCCACCGTTGGTGGATTCGTCACGATAAGCGTCGGTGGCGCGACGAGAATTCCGGGAAAAGAGGACTCCTTCCTTTCCTTGATCGAAGCGGCGGATGCCGCTTTGTATGAAGCGAAGGAATCAGGCAAGAATCGAGTCGTGACGCGTGGCGAGGATCCTCAGGGCCGTTCCGCCAGCCACGTCAACGGACGGTGACGGGCGTGTCCTTTCGGACAGATAGGTTACAGATCATTCCGGGCACATAGGTGACACTTTTGGGCTTTTGCAGGAGACGCAAATGCCCTGGCAGGAGTGTCGCAAGATGGATGAACGGCTGCGGTTTGTGGCCCGGTTGCTGGATGGCGAGAAGATGGCGGTGCTATGCCGCGAGTTCGATGTTTCTCGCAAAACGGGTTACAAGATTTATTCCCGATACAAGGACTGTGGGCTGGAAGGCCTTACGGATCGCTCCAGAAGACCGTACCGGCACGCCAACCAGTTGCCCTTCCAGATCGAGTCACTGATTGTTCAATTGCGGAAGGAGCACCCCAGCTGGGGTGCTCCCAAGATCCGCGAGAAGATCAAACGCCGGAACCTGGGGATTAGCTTGCCGGCCATCAGCACCGTGCATGCCGTACTCGATCGGCATGGCCTGGTGACCCGGGGTCGCCGCCATCACCACTACAAGGCTGAAGGCACCGGCTTATCCCGGCCCGATCATCCCAACGATCTGTGGTGTGCCGATTACAAGGGCGAGTTCATGCTGGCGGATCGGCGCTACTGCTATCCGCTCACCATTACCGACTTTGCCAGCCGCTACCTGCTGTGCTGCGATGCGTTGGAGACCACCAAGGAACAGTACGCGTTCACCGTGTTTGAAAGGACTTTTAAGGACTACGGCTTGCCCAAGGCGATCCGCAGCGACAATGGCGTGCCGTTCGCCAGCAACAGTGCCTTCTTCGGTCTGAGCAAACTCTCGGTCTGGTGGCTGCGCTTAGGCATTGGCATCGAGCGCATCAAGCCGGGTAACCCGCAGCAGAACGGTCGGCATGAGCGCATGCACCTGACCCTGAAGAAGGAAGCCACCAAGCCGCCGGGCAAGAACTTCCTGCAGCAGCAGGCCAAGTTCGATCACTTCATCCACGATTACAACCAGGAGCGCCCGCATCAGGCGCTCAACATGCGCTACCCGGCGGAGCTGTACTCGCCCTCACTGCGGCCCTATACCGGGCTGCCTGATCTCGGCTATCCCTTCCACGATCGCACCGTCACGGTCACCCAATGCGGGCGCCTGTGCTTCGGTACTCGCAAGATCAACTTGAGCGCGGTCTTTGCCGGTCAGAATGTCGGTGTCCGGGAAGTCGCTGACCACATCTGGCTGATCAGCTTCATGCACTACGACCTGGGCTTCTTCGACGATCAGTGCAATCGCGTCGAATGTGCCCCCAATCCCTTCAGTGCTAAAGTGTTACCCATGTCTCCGGTATAAAACGTCACCCATGTGACCGGAATAGACCAACGGGAGATGGTGGCCAGGGGTGGAATTGAACCACCGACACGCGGATTTTCAGTC
>JANNTO010000176.1:0-6939 GCA_031403675.1 Gammaproteobacteria bacterium
CCTCGGCTACACGCTCGCGCTGCAGATGGAGATGCCTGCCGTCCGCGTCACGCTGGTGTCGAAGGACATCAACCTGCGCATCAAGGCCGCGATCCTCGGCGTGCATGCCGAGGACTATTTCAATGACCGCACGATCGAGGACGCCGACCTGCTGTTCACCGGCGCGACCGCACTGCCTCCGGACTTCTGGGAAACCCACGGCAACAATGTCGAGTCCTGGCAGGACCAGGCACGCACTTTCTACCGCGTGCGCGGCCCGCTGGTGCGCGAATGGCATCCCAACCAGTTCCTGTTCGACGCATCCAGCGATGCGTTCGAGGCGATCGTGCGCTCGATCAATGACGACGTCGCAAAACTCGAGGTCACGCAGGATTTCCGCAGCGAGCGCCACGCGGTCTGGGGCATTGCCGCGCGCAATCGCGAACAGAATCTCGCGCTCAACCTGCTGCTCGACCCGGAAATCGACTTCGTCACGATCCTGGGGCCTGCGGGAACCGGCAAGACCCTGCTGGCGCTCGCGGCGGGCCTGGTGCAGACCCTCGATACCAATCGGTTCAGCGAGATCATCATGACGCGCGTGACGATTCCGCTCGGGGAGGACATTGGATTCCTGCCCGGCACCGAAGAGGAAAAGATGGAGCCCTGGATGGGCGCGCTGATGGACAATCTCGAAGTGCTGACGCAAGGCCACGAGGGTGGCAGCTGGGGCCGCGCCGCGACCCAGGACCTGCTGCGTCACAGGATCAAGATACGCTCGCTGAACTTCATGCGCGGCAGGACTTTCCTGAACCGCTTCCTGATCCTGGACGAGGCGCAGAACCTGACCTCAAAGCAGATGAAGGCGTTGGTCACCCGCGCCGGGCCCGGTACCAAGCTGATCTGCCTTGGCAATATCGCGCAGATCGACACGCCCTACCTGACCGAGACGACCTCGGGTCTCACCTATGTCGTCAACCGGTTCCGCGGCTGGCAGCACGCCGGGCACGTCACCCTGGTGCGCGGCGAGCGCTCGCGCCTTGCCGATTTCGCCTCCGAAGCGCTCTGAGGCGGCAGCACGCGAACCATGTCACGGGCGCTCGGTCGAATCTGCAACACCGCCGGGATCGAAACCATGCGCGTACTTGCAGTCATCCTCTCGCTGCTGCTCGCCACCCATGGGGTGCCGGTGGCAGCCCAGGCGCCAGGTGGCGATCTGCCGGATATCGGCACCCCCGCCAGTACCACGCTGTCGCTCACCGATGAATACAAGATCGGCCTGATGATCGTGCGGAGCCTGCGCGATGCCGGGCAGATCGTCGACGATCCGGAGGTCGCCGAGTACCTGCAGTCAATCGGCTTGCGGCTCGCCAGCCAGGCACATGAAGGCGCACACCGGTTCACCTTCTTCGCAATCAAGGACTCGGGCATCAATGCCTTTGCGCTGCCGGGCGGCTTCATCGGGGTCAACGCGGGCCTCGTGACCGCGACCCGCAGTGAAGGCGAACTGGCCGGCGTGCTCGCGCACGAAATCGCGCACGTTACCCAGCGGCATATCGCCCGCTCGGTCCAGAATGCCGGCCGCGCCAACCTGGCTTCGGCGGCCGCGATCCTGGCGGCGGTCCTGATCGGAGCCACGACCGGGTTGCCAAGCGACGCGGTGCTCGGCTCGGTAACCGCCGCACAGGGACTTGCGGCCCAGTCGCAGATCAATTTCACGCGTGCGAATGAAAGCGAGGCCGATCGTGTCGGCCTCGGCGTTCTGGCCGCTTCCGGATTCGATCCGGTCGCGATGCCGGAATTCTTCTGGACCATGCAAAAACGCTCAGGCAGCGCGGGCAAGAACATCCCGGACCTGCTGCGCACGCACCCGGTGACCACCGAGCGCATCGCCGAAACACGCGACCGGGCCAACCGCTACGAGCGGCCCCGCACTCCGGACAGCACGAGCTATACGCTGATCCGCGAGCGCCTGAATGTCGATACGATGCCGCCCGAAACGCAGTTCCGCGATCTCTACCCGAACGCCCGAAGCGCAGACTTTCCATCGACCGAAGGTGAACAGTATGGGCGCGCGCTGGCACTGATGCGTGCCGGCTCCCCCGAAGAGGCCGTGCCGGCGCTGCAGGCACTGCGCGACCGACGGCCCGATGTCACGCTGTATCACACGGCACTCGGCCAAGCTGAGCTCGCTGCGGGCCGCATTGCGGCTTCGCGAGCCACCTTCGAAGAGGCTATGCGGCTGTTTCCCCGCAGTCTGCCGGTGACG
The DNA here is from genome assembly GCA_031403675.1 of Gammaproteobacteria bacterium. Lineage (GTDB taxonomy): Bacteria > Pseudomonadota > Gammaproteobacteria > Steroidobacterales > Steroidobacteraceae > SCUD01. The sequence goes on from JANNTO010000176.1 coordinate 2,246, forward strand.
GTGCGCTACGCCGAGACTCTGATGCAGGACGGGGATCCGAAGCGCGCCCACGTCGTGCTGCTCGATCTGTTCAACAATGTGGCGCCGACTGCGGAGCAGGCACGCTATACGGCACTCGCGGCGAATGCGGCCGGCGATGTCGCCGATGCCTATTACTACATGTCCGAGTACCACGTAATCAGCGGCGACCTGATGCTCGCGATCGGCCAGTTGCGTCTAGCGCAAGCGGTCCCGGGAATCAACTCGGTGCAGCGCGAGCGATTCAATGCGCGCATCAGCGAACTGCAGGAATACCTGCCAAAAGGCAAGCGTGCGCGCGAAGTCGCCGAGCCGACAAATCCGCAGCCCGATGGCGGCGGCACCAGCTAGAATTGCGGCAACAATGGACGTGAGGGTCCCGTCAATGATGGTCGACAACCGTGCCGGCGTCGCCGCCATGCTCGTGCTGCTGACCGGCTGTGCCACCACCGGCCCGGTGACGCCCGGCGATCCGCTGGAGCGCATGAACCGCGGCACGTATCGCTTCAACGATGCGATCGACCGTGCTGCCCTGAAACCAATCGCGACCGCCTATCGCAAGGGCGTGCCGCAGGTGCTGCGCACCGGTATCAGCAATGTGCTGGGTCACCTTGCATTTACCACGACGATCGTCAACGACCTGCTGCAACTGAAGCTGACCGACACGGCCGCCGACATCGGCCGCTTTATCATCAATTCGACGCTCGGAATCGGCGGGGTGCTCGACCCGGCTACGCGCATCGGCATGCGGCGCAATCAAGAGGATTTCGGCCAGACGCTCGGTCGCTGGGGCCTCCCGTCCGGCCCGTACCTGGTGCTGCCGCTGCTCGGCCCGTCGACCCTGAGGGATGCGCCGGCCATGGCGGCGGATTTGCAGACCGATCTGCGGGTGCAACTCGATCTCGACAACAATACGCGGATCGCCGTCGGGGTCCTGGCGGTCGTCAATTTGCGCGCGGAACTTCTGTCAATCGACGAGCCGATCAGCTCGGCCTACGATCCCTATGCATTCATACGCGATGCCTGGCTGCAGCGGCGTGAATTCCAGGTGCGGGACGGTGAAGTACCGGATGAAGTGGCGCCCGAAGACCCGGGTGAGCTCGACGATTTCGAGGGCCGGCCGGATCAGGCGGCGCCGGGGGCTATTGCGACCAGCAATGCGGATACGTCGCTGATACCGGCGAGCGCGGACAGCGCGGGCGGCACATTGCGGTAGTGGATGGTCCGCCCGCCTTCGCGCGCAACAATTGACCATTCGAGCAGCAGTGCGAGACCGGCACTATCGACACGCTGAACTTTTGCGAGGTCGACTTCGGCGTGCGGCAGCGTGGCGAAAGCCGCATCACCCTCGCCCAGCAGTCGCGTTACCTGGTCGAACACGAGATCGCCGGACAGCGCATAGCGGCCGCGTTCGAGGACTTCCAGTGCAGCAAGCTGCATCATCGCCTCAACGCTCACGCTTTGCCGCGTCGTCGCGACCCGTGTCCTGCAGGCGCTCGATAACCGCCTGCAGGCCGCGCTGGTCAATCTCCGTCCCGACATCGTTACGGAAATTGCGCACGTAGGAAATGCCCTCGATGGTCACGTCCCAGGCCTTCCAGCCTGCGGGCGTCGCACGCATCGAGTAACTGACTGGCACGCGTGTCCCGTCGCTGCGTTTGACCTCGGTCCGGACGGTTGCCTGGCCGCTCGCGAGATCACCGCGAAACGGCAGCACGACCACGTCATTGGCGGTGAATTCGGCGAGCGCCGCACCATAGTTGCGCAGCAGCGACTCGTAAAAGGTGGCGATGAACTGCTTGCGCTGCTCAGGCGTCGCATTGCGCCAATGCCTGCCGAGCACCAGTCGTGCCGAGTAATCGGTGTCGAAATGGGGCAGCAGGATCTCGTCCACCATACTCTGTACGCGTGTCGGGTCCTTGCGCGCTGCTTCGCGGTCGGCATCGAGAGCCTGCAGCAGGCGCAGCTCCGTTGTCTCGATCAGTTCCTGCGGCGCTGGCCCCGGCACGGAATCCGCCGCAACGGCGGTCCCGGCCAGCGCCATCAGCGCGCACAGGCGAGACAGACGGGTTACGAAAACTCGCATCATGGCGTGGATTCCTCTGCGGCTCCGTCAACCGGTTTTTCCGCCGCCTTCGAGAACAGGAACTTGCTGATGAGATTCTCGAGCACAATGGCGGACTGTGTGAAATCGATTTGATTGCCGTCGGTCAGGAAAGTTTCCGAACTGCCCGGACCGATGCCCACATACTGGCCGCCCAGCAGGCCGGCGGTCAGGATGCCCGCGTCGCTGTCGTCGGGGATGCGGTCGTAGCCCTGGTTGATTCGCAGCGTCACACGCGCGCGATACTCGTCGAAATCGTACTCGATTGACTCGACCCGGCCGATCGTGACGCCGGACATGGACACCGGCGCTCCGGGCTTGAGGCCGCCGACCTGGTCAAACGACGCGGTCAGCCGGTAGCCACCGTCGCCGAAGCCGAATTCGCGGCTGGTGATCTGGGTGATCAGGAAAAAAAGTGCGGCGAACCCGAGCAGCACGAACAGCCCGGTTCCCAGTTCAATGGCGCGCGTCTGGCGCATGGCATTCTCCTTAGAGCATTACCGCAGTTAGCATGTAGTCGAGCAGCAGCACGACCACCGAAGAAATCACGACGGTCCGGGTCGTCGCCCTGCCGACGCCTTCCGCCGTCGGCACCGAGTGAAAACCCTCGTAGACGGCAACCAGGCTGCACGCGACGCCAAAAACGGCGCTCTTCAGCACCCCTTCCATGACATCGCCGAACTCGACCGCACCCCGCATCTGCGACCAGAACTGTCCGGAGTCCACGCCCATCAGTTGTACGCCGACAAGTTGCGCACCGAACAGACCGATCACGCTGAATATCGCCGCCAGCAGCGGCATTGAAATCACACCGCCGACGAATCGCGGCATCACGACCCGGCGTACCGGATCAACCGCCATCATCTCCATCGCCGCGAGCTGGTCGGTCGCGCGCATCAAGCCGAGTTCGGAGGCGAGCGCGGTGCCGGCGCGGCCGGCGAACAGCAGTGCCGTCACGACCGGCCCGAGCTCCTTGAGCAGCCCGAGCGCCGCGGCCGTGCCGAGCGATTCCTCCGATCCGAATCGCTCCAGCAGGTCGAATCCCTGCAGCCCGAGCACCATGCCGACGAACAAACCCGACATCATGATGATCACCAGCGAATGCGCCCCGGCATTGTGTATCTGCTGCACGACCAGGCCAAAGCGCGCGAGCGCACGCGGCGTCTCCGCGATCAGGCGCAGCCCGAACAGCGCATAGGCGCCGAGCGCTTCGAGCGTGCTGCGCAGGCTCTGCAACAGCTCGCGGCCGAGCGCTGCGAACATTCAGTCCACCTGCCGTAGCTGGCTGGCGTAATCGGGGGCCGGATAGTGGAATGCCACCGGCCCGTCCGGCAGCCCGTGCATGAACTGGCGCACTTCTTCCTGGGCGCTGTTTGCGAGCGCCGCCGGCGGTCCATGGGCGATGATGCTGCCGCCTGACAACAGGTAACAGGAATCAGCGACTGCGGAGATCTCGCGCACGTCGTGCGACACGACGATGCTGGTCAGGCCGAGTGTGTCGTTCAGGCGCCGGATCAGTCGCAGCACCATGCCCATCGAGATCGGGTCGAGACCGGCGAATGGCTCATCATAGATCAGCAATTCCGGATCCATCACGATTGCGCGGGCGAGCGCGACACGACGCGCCATGCCGCCGGAGAGTTCCGCGGGCATCAGGCGAAAGGCACCGCGCAGGCCAACCGCGTGCAGCTTGGTCAGCACCACGTGCCGCAGCAGCCGCTCCGGCAAGCGCGCGTGCTCCCGGAGCGGAAACGCGACGTTCTCATAGACATTCAGGTCGGTCAGCAATGCGCCATTCTGGAACAGCATGCCCATGCGCCGGCGCATGCGGTAGATCTCGGGCCGGGTCATCGTCGCGACGTCGCGCCCCTCCACTTCCACCAGCCCGCGGTCGGCCAGCAACTGGCCGGTGATCAGGCGCAGCAGCGTGGTCTTGCCGGTGCCGCTCGGGCCCATGATGGCCGTGACCGATCCGCGCCCGATGTCGACGTCCACGCCGCTGAAAATGGCGCGCCGGCTGATCGAGAAATGCACGTCGCGCAGGCGCACGACGGCGCTGGCATCGCGGCGCTGTTCGGCGGTCAATTCAGGGGCCCGCGGCGCGCGGCTTCAGGCCGCGGCCTGTTCCATGGCGGCTTCGTAGCTGCCATCGCGCGCAAGCCCGTTCAGGCGCGCGCGGCGCAGGAACGCCCGCTGGGCCGCTGCGACATTGGCGGGCAGGCCGCGCCAGGCGTCGAGCGTGCTCTGCTGCAGTGCCCGCCCATAGCTGAACGACAGCTGCCAGGGCAGGTGGGCCGCGCGATTCATCAGCGACAGGTGCAGGGTCGCATCGGACTCGCTCTGACCACCGGACAGGAAGGCGATCCCCGGCACTGCGGCCGGTACGTGCCGGAGCAGGCAGCGGAGCGTCGCGTCGGCCACTTGCTGGGGCGTCGCCTGCTTCGGGCATTTCTTGCCGGCGATCACCATGTTCGGCTTCAGCACGATGCCTTCGAGCCGCACTCGGTGGCGGAACAGCGCGTCGAACACGGCCTCGAGTGCCGCGTCTGTCGCTGCCTCGCAGCGCTCGATG
>JANNTO010000177.1:0-2563 GCA_031403675.1 Gammaproteobacteria bacterium
CGGGCGACCGCCGCGGCCATGAAGAGGTGCGAATTGCAGATGCCGGTGAGCGACATCCACACTTCCGCGATCAGGGTCACGATCTGCGCATAGGGCGACGCCGGCAGCCCGAGGCCGCCGTAGGCCTGCGGGATGGTCGCGCCGAAGAGGCCCAGCTCCTTCATCTGCGCGACCATTTCCTCCGGATAGATGTCGTCATGCTCGAGCGCGTGCGCATGCGGCCGCACATCGCGCTCCAGCCATTTGGAGATTGCGTCCAGGATTTGCCGTTCGTCGCTTGCGTTCATGCGGCCTTCTTCGGTATCAGCACCGATCGATTGAATGTCATCACCGTAGTTCCGTCCTGCTTCCAGGCCCGGGTGGCCACGCTGACGATGCCCTGAGCGGGGCGGGACTTCGATTCGCGCTTTTCCAGCACCGTTGATTCCGCGTACAGCGTATCGCCATTGAATACCGGCGCCGGCAGGCGGATGTCGGTCCAGCCCAGGTTGGCGAGCGCGTTCTGGCTGACGTCGGCAACACTCATGCCGACCACGATCGCGAGGGTGAGCGTGCTGTTGACCAGGGGTTTGCCGAATTCAGTGCGCTTGGCATATTCCTCATCGAAATGCACGGGATGCTGGTTCATCGTCAGCAGCGTGAACCAGGTGTTGTCGGCGGCGGTGATGGTGCGGCCCGGCCAGTGCTTGTAGGTTTCGCCGACCGTGAAGTCTTCGTAGAAGCGGCCCATGCGCGCCTTGCCTACTTCTTCCAGGCCGGCGGGCGCTTCTCGATAAAGGCGTTCATCCCTTCCTCGCCTTCCGGATGCGCAAAGTCCGACGAGATCACCTGCCCGGCGAGCGCATAGGCCTGCGGCAATTCCATGTCCATCTGCTGGTAGAAGGCGCGCTTACCGGCCGCCACGGTTGCAGGGGGTTTTGAAGCAATAAGCTTTGCTAAAGAAAAAACTTCACTATCCAAAGCATCCACAGGCACTACCCGGTTTACCAGGCCCCATTCCAACGCCCTCTGCGCGCTGATCGGCTCGCCGGTGAGCAGCATCTCCATTGCGTGCTTGCGCTGCAGGTTGCGGCCAATGGCTACGCCCGGCGTGGAACAGAAAAAGCCCCAGCTCACGCCCGAAGTCACGAACTTCGCCGTATCGGCGGCGACGGCCAGGTCGCATTGCGCGACCAGCTGGCAGCCCGCCGCCGCCGCCGCACCCTGCACCTTGGCGATCACCGGTTGCGGCAACGCATGGATCGTCATCATCATCCGGCTGCATTGGGTGAACAGTGCCGCGATCTTCGGCTGCTCGCCGAGCGCGCGAATTTCCTTCAGGTCATGGCCGGCGCAAAAGCCCTTGCCGGTCGCGGCGAGGACGACGACTCTTATGTCCGGGTTCTTCTGTATCGAATCGAACGCATCCTGCAGCGCCGTCAACATCCCGGAGGTGAGCAGGTTCATCTGCCGCGGGCGGTTCATCGTAAGCGTGGCGACGCCGTCGCGCTCTTCACGCAGCAGAAAGGCTTGCTGCTCCTGGGGTTGTGCGCTCATGTTCTCTCGCCTTCAGGAATCAATCGCGTGCGCCGACCTGGCCTTCTCTCGCAGCACGAACTTCTGGATCTTGCCGGTCGAGGTCTTCGGTACCTCGCCGAACACCACCGCGCGCGGCGCCTTGAATTTCGCCATGTGCAAGCGGCAGAAATCAATTATTTGTTTTTCATTTACGCTACTGCCTTCCTTCAACTCGACAAACGCGCACGGCGTTTCACCCCATTTGGCGTCCGGCATGGCAACCACCGCGGCCGCGACCACTGCGGGATGGCGGTAGAGTACGTCCTCCACTTCAAGTGAGGAGATGTTTTCGCCGCCGGAGATGATGACATCCTTCGAGCGGTCCTTGATCTTGACGTAACCGTCGGGCTGCACCACGGCAAGGTCGCCGGAATGAAACCAGCCGCCCTCGAACGATTTCTGCGTCGCCGCAGGGTTCTTCAGGTAGCCCTTCATGGTGATGTTGCCACGGAACATGATCTCGCCCATGGTCGCGCCGTCGGCCGGCACCGGCTGCATGGTCTCCGGATTCATCACCGAGAGCCCCTCCTCCATCAGGTAGCGCACGCCCTGCCGGGCGTTCAGGCGCGTGCGCGCGCCGATGTCGAGCGCGGTCCAGTCCTCGTGCTTGGCGCAGACCGTCGCGGGACCGTAGACCTCGGTGAGGCCGTAGACATGCGTGATGTCGAAGCCCATCTCCTCCATCCCCTCGATCATCGCCGCCGGCGGCGCCGCCGCCGCCACCATCCCGCTCACCTTGTGACTGATTCCTTTCTTCATTTCCGCGGGTGCGCTGACGAGCGCTGAATGCACGATCGGCGCCCCGCAATAGTGGGTGACTCCGTTCCTGCGAATTTCATCGAATATCGCCTTGGCCTCCACTCTACGAAGGCAGACGTTCGTCCCGGCATTTGCCGCCATGGTCCACGGAAAGCACCAGCCGTTGCAATGGAACATGGGCAGCGTCCACAGGTACACCGCGTGGTGCGGCATGCCCCAGGTAACGATGTTGCAGACCGCATTCAGG
>JANNTO010000178.1:0-3209 GCA_031403675.1 Gammaproteobacteria bacterium
CTTCATGTAGCACTGCTTGCCATCGTCGCCGCTGACCTCCATGCCAAGCAGGTCCGCGTAGAAATCGCGGGTGCGCGCGTAGTCGGCGACGCCGAACGAGATGTGGTTGACCGCGACGGCCTTGAACCCGCCGCGCGGCGCGGGATCCGCTGCGGAGCGCGAAGCGACGGCTGCGGCCGTCATGCCGAGGGCCAGCATGTGCACCAGCTGCCGGCGCGAGATGCGCCCGTGCTCGAACTGGCCCAGCAAGTTGTCGACGATCTTCTCCATATGCGCCTCGTTTCCTGTCAGGGGTTGCTGGGCAATGCTGCGGTTGATGCCGTCGGCGCGCTGCCCCGCGTCTCGGCCAGTTCTTCCGCGACCGGGCGCGGCGCCGGCATGCCGCGATAGGGGATGCCGGGTTTGGCGGCCGCAATGGCGGCCTGCTCGGCCTCGGTGAACGGAAGCACCCGCACCTCGGTGAATTTCGCCGCGAGCGCCGAGGAGATCGCGCGATTGGCGCCCGTCACAGGATCGGGCCTGGCATCGGCAAGTCGCCGCATCGCCTTGTAGATCGAGGGACCGGAGGACTTGCCGTAGCTCTGATAGTGCGCGGACCAGTTGCGCAGCATGTGCATGTACCAGGTCTCGATGTCGGTGTAACCGGCAATCAGGCCCGCGGCCGCCTCGGGCGTCAGTGCGAGGTGCAGCCGCGCGCCCCACATGTAGTGGTCGGTCGGCATGTAGAACACATCCCACGGGTAAAGCAGGTCGACCGGTTCGGTCGAGAGCACCCCCTTCTCGATGCGCCCGTGTGTGCGCCGGATGTAGCGGCTTCCCCAGTGCGTATCGATGCGCTGCGTGCCGCCGGGCAGCGCCTTCAAGCCGCCCGCGTCGACCAGGACGTTATCGCGCCCGCGGAAGATCATCACGTCGACGTCGGCGTCGTCGGCCAGGCTTTCGACGCCGGCCAGCTGCACGATGATGCGGTTGTAGTTCTCGCGCAGCACCATCTCGTCCTCGAAGAAGCGGATGGGTCCGTCCGGCGCGCGATAATTCGCGATGCAGCCGAGCACGCGGTGCATCTGGTTGTCGATGCCGCGGGCGCCGTCCGGGCTGGTGAAGTCCTCGGGCCCGACCACACCGTCGAGGTCGAGGCCCGGCGCGACCGGTCCTTCGCCCTCGAGGAAGGGTAGAGCATCCGGCGCGGCGGTCGGGTGATAGCTCTCGACCTGGCGCCGCAACAGGGTGTCGACGAGTGTGCGCTGGTGGCCGGCGACGTCGGGAAACAGCAGCTTGAATTGCTCGCGAACGCCGTCGTTGAGGCCGTTCGGGCATTCGATCATCTCGGGCGTCGACTGCAGGGCCCACGAGAGATTGGTTGCCACGTAGGCGATCGTGCGCCCGGCCGGCGCCGTGCCATCGGCGGCGCATACCGGCGTCGCAAGCACCACACTGGTTGCAAGCAAGGCCAACGTGAGGAATCGGTTCATCGCACGGCTACCTGCGGAAGAACTCATCGCGCCACCAGAAGGCCCGAAAGCCTTCGCGCTCCGACTGGAATTCGCCCAGCCCATCGGCGTTGACCTCGCCCGGCTGCTCGTCGCCGGCGAAAGTGTAAACAGGGCGTTCGCGATAGGCCCAGACGCGCAGCGCGCCCGGCGGGTCCTGCGCGGCGAAATGCCCGGTCGCGGGATCGATCTCGACGACGCTCCAGAGCCGGCCGCTGCCCTCCGCGCCGCGGGCGGCCTCCACGTACAGGAAATTGCGCCCGCAGCGCTCAGCGCTGCCGCCGCCGCACATCGCGAGGCGATAGACCTGGGTGTCGGCAGGATGCTCACAGCTCAACTGGTCCGGCGCGTCGTCGCCGCAGGTGTAGCTGTACACGGTGCGGCCGCGCGCATCCGCGAGCACCAGTCCCGAGGACGTGCCCTGCACCGTGAATTCCGCGGGCGGCGGCGGGGCCTCCTGCGTATAGACGTTGCGCCAACCCGGCACGTCGCTGCCGGAGAGGCTCCGCACGCGCATATCCTCCGCGTAAACGTAAAGCGGCTTGCCGCGGAACACCCACTGCCGCGCGCCGCTCGCGCGCGTGAAGATCGACCAGTCGTCGTGCGTGTGTGCGGCAGCCGGCGCCTGCACCGGGACAAAACTCTGCTCGCAGCGGGCATCGCAGGCGGAGCGCGTCTGCGTGTCGCGATCGAAGGCATAGATCGACATGCCGCGCACAGTCTGCAGCAGGCGGCCGCGCAGCGTGGTGCTGACGGAGAAGCCGGGCGGCACGTCGGGCCTCGGCTGGATCGGCTCGCGCATGGCCGGCGCATCGCCCTCGTGACGGTAGCTGTCGCCGCCCAGCACGTCGCCCGGACGCCGGTCGCGGATGGAGGTGTACAGCGCGGACCCGTCGTAGGCCCATTGCTTGCGCCCGTCGCGGCGCTTGAGCACGGTCCACCGGCCGATCGCCTGGTCACGCTCTGCCGCGAACGCGGGTGGCCACATCTGCTGGCAGCTCGGGCGCTGCTCGCGTTCCGGCAACAGCAGGCCGCCTGGGTAAGGACTCATGAGGCCCGCGCTCTCGGTACTCGCGGTGTCGGCGCAGTTGGATTCGCCCTTGCCGTCGCCGGTCACGCCGTTGCGCATGTTCCGGAACGGCCAGCGGTACAGCGTGCGGCCCTTCGATTCGGCGAATACCGGACCGTCGAGCGCGCTGGTCTCGATGCGGAAGCCGGGGGGCATTGCTTCGGGAATGTAGGGTTCGGTGGGGGCGGCGCGTGCGCCGGTTGCGGGTAGCAGCGTTGCAGCAAGCGTGAGGGATACGATGCCGAGTCTCCCCCGGATTGCGCTACTCACGCGAGGATCTCCGAGACTTCGCTGGATGTGCTGTTGCTCTTGCTGCCCCACGAGCCGGCATCGACCCCGAACACCTTCATCGCAGTGTAGCCGACGCGCGTTGCGGCCGTTCCGCCGCCATCGATGTGTAGTCCGGTACGCACGCGCCCACCGGCGCGCCCCGCCGTGAACATCGGGATCCCGTCGATCGAGTGGATGCGCGCCCAGTTGGTGTCGGTCGAGGCGTAGATCAATGTGTTATCGAGCAGCGTGCCATCGCCCTCGCGCACTTTCGCGAAGGCCTCGACAAAGTAGGCCCACTCCTCCATCGCGCGGCGCGCGAACCACGAGGCGGTGGTTTGGTAGCCGGCGGCCTTGTCGATCGGTTCCTCGTGCGTCGT
>JANNTO010000179.1:0-4099 GCA_031403675.1 Gammaproteobacteria bacterium
CGACCTGGGCTTCTTCGACGATCAGTGCAATCGCGTCGAATGTGCCCCCAATCCCTTCAGTGCTAAAGTGTTACCCATGTCTCCGGTATAAAACGTCACCCATGTGACCGGAATAGACCGAAGTTGATTGGTCGGAGCGCCGGGATTTGACCCCGGGACCCCTTGCACCCCATGCAAGTGCGCTACCAGACTGCGCCACGCTCCGACGATTGAATGATAACTGATCGGGCCGCAGGCCGGATCAACGGCGCAGGATGCGCAGCAATTCCTCGAGCTCGGCACGCACCTGACGGATCACTTGCCGGCTCTGGGTGTTGTCGTCGCGTGCCTCATCACCTTCGAGGCGATTGCGCGCGCCGCCGATCGTGAAGCCCTCGTCATAGAGCAGGCTGCGGATCTGGCGGATCGTGATGACGTCCTGGCGCTGGTAGTAGCGGCGGTTGCCGCGCCGCTTGACGGGCTTGAGCTGCGGGAACTCCTGCTCCCAGTAGCGCAGCACGTGCGGCTTCACGCCACAGAGTTCACTGACCTCGCCGATCGTGAAGTAGCGTTTGGCCGGGATCGCCGGAAGATCTTTGTTGTTACTTGCTTCCAGCATAGGCCTCGACTCTGGCTTTCAGCTTCTGACCGGGGCGAAAAGTCACGACGCGGCGCGCGGAGATCGGAATCTCCTCGCCGGTCTTCGGATTCCTGCCGGGACGCTGATTCTTGTCGCGCAGGTCGAAATTGCCGAAGCCCGACAGCTTGACCTGTTCGCCAGTCGCGAGCGCTGCGCGGATCTCTTCAAAGAAGAGGTCGACGAGTTCGCGTGCCTCGCGTTTGTTCAAGCCGAGCTGGTTGAACAGCGCTTCGGCGATTTCCGCCTTGGTGAGTGCCATTCGGACTATTCCCTGATCCCCGCTTTCAGGTCACCCTTGACGCGCTCGATCACCGCAGCAATCACGGCATCGGCCTCCCCGTCAGTAAGGGTGCGAGAAGTTTCCTGCAAAATCAAGCCTAAAGCGATACTTTTTCGCCCGGGTTCTACCCCCTTGCCCCGGTACACATCGAACACGTTGAGCTCGCGCAACAGGCCTTTTGCGGCCAGATTAACGCTGTTCCGCAGTTCGTCCAGCGCGGTCGATTCGTCCACCACGACCGCCAGGTCGCGTCGGATCACGGGAAACCTGGAAATATCCCCGAATACAGGCACTTCCGAGCGAAAGCTAGGGTCGATTGCCAGTTCGAAAATCCACGGTGGATCGCGAATTTCGAGCTTGCGCGCGAGCTCCGGCTGGAGCTGCCCGAGCCAGCCGAGGCAGGTTTTTCCATCCATCACGGCGGCGCTTTTTCCCGGATGCAGGCTGTCATGCGGCTTCGCAACGTAACTTATTGTGACGCTCCGTCCGGTCAGCGCAAACAGCGCTTCGACATCTGATTTCAGGTCGTAGAAATCAACGGCGCGCGGTTGCGCGCCCCATTGCTCCGGCAGGACCGGGCCGGTGATCAAGCCGGCGATCGCCTGGCTTTCGATCAGCTGGCCGGCTTCGAGCTCGAAACGTGTGCCGACCTCGAACAGTCGCACGCGCTCCTGCTGGCGGCGCAGATTGAATCGCAGCGCCTCGATGAGTCCCGGCCAGAGCGAAAGACGCATCTCGCCGAGCTCCGCCGAAATTGGATTGGCCAGCGCCAGCGCAGGACGCTTCGGAAATAACAGGCGTTGCAGGCGCGCATCCACGAAGCTGTAGGTAATCGCTTCCTGATAGCCGCGGTCGACGAGCAACAGCCGCAGCCGCTCGCGGGTCACAGCCTGCTCAGTCACCGGTTGCGGACACTGCGGCGTTTTTGCGTCGCTGCACGGGATCTTGTCATAGCCGTAGATGCGGCCGATCTCTTCGATCAGATCCTGCTCGATCGCAATGTCGAAGCGGTGGCTTGGCGGAATCACACCCAATACGTCGCCTGCGCCCGCCACCTGCATACCAAGCCGGCGCAAGATGTCGTCGATCTCGGTGCGCGGAATCTGCACTCCGAGCAGGCTCGCGACGCGTTCGGGCCGGAGCATCACGCTCGGGCGCTTCGGCAGCTGCGTCTCGACCTGTGTAACGATGGTCGGCCCCGGCTTGCCGCCGGCAATGTCTGTCAGGAGTTGCGTTCCCCGCTCCAACGCCCGTTCCTGGCCGCGTGGATCCACGCCACGCTCAAAGCGCTGCGAGGCGTCGGTCATCAAGCCGTAGCGTCGCGCGCGGCCGGCAATCGCATCCGGCGCAAAGTACGCAACTTCCAGGAACACGTCGGTCGTGTCCGCGGCGATGCCGCTTTTCTCCCCGCCCATGATGCCCGCGAGCCCCACCGGCCCCGCGCCGTCTGCAATCACGAGCGTGTCCGGCTCGATTGCGATATCGCTGCCGTCGAGCAGCGTCAGGTGTTCACCCGGGCGCGCGTTGCGCACCTCGATGTGGGCGCTGAGACGGCGCAGGTCGTAGGCGTGCATCGGCTGGCCCAGTTCCAGCATCACATAGTTCGTGACATCCACGATCGGACTGATTGGGCGGAGTCCCGCCCGGCGCAGGCGTTCGCTCATCCACAGCGGCGTGCGCGCGGCCGGGTCCACACCCTGGATCACGCGGGCGGCAAAACGGGGGCAGCCCGCGGGCGCTTCGAGATGCACGGCGAATTTCGCGAAACCTGCCGCCACGACCGGCTCGATGACCGGCAACACGAGTTTCTTTCCTGAGATCGCGGCGACTTCACGCGCGACGCCGATCATCGACAGCACATCGCCGCGGTTCGGTGTCACGTTAAGGATCAGGATTGAATCGTCGAGTTGCAGGGCCTCGCGCAGCGGCGCGCCGGTCACGAGATCGTCCGGCAGTTCCAGGATGCCTTCGTGCTCTTCGGACAAGCCCAGTTCACGCCCCGAGCACAGCATGCCGGCCGATTCGACGCCGCGAAGTTCCGCGCTGCGGATTACCAGCCCACCGGGCAGCGTCGCGCCTTCGAGCGCGAGCGGGGTCTTCAGGCCGGCGCGCACATTCGATGCGCCGCAAACGATCTGCAATGGACTTGCGCCGCCGGCGACCTGGCAGACGGTCAGCTTGTCGGCGCCGGGGTGGCGCGCGACCGAGAGAACCTCGCCGACCACGACGCCTTTGAATTCCGAAGCGGCCGGCTCGATCGACTCGACCTCGATGCCGCCCATGGTCAGGCGATGCGCCAGGGTCTTGACGTCCCAGCCGGTGTCCACCCATTCATTGAGCCAGGCGAGGCTGACGCGCATCTTCAGCCCCGGTTGAACTGCGCGAGAAAGCGCAGATCGTTTTCGAAGAACAGCCGCAGGTCGTTGACCGCGTAGCGCAGCATCGCGAGCCGCTCGATGCCCATGCCGAAGGCATAGCCCTGCCATTTCGTCGCATCGATGCCGCAGGCGGTCAGCACGTTCGGATGCACCATGCCGCAGCCCAGGATCTCGAGCCAGCCGGTCTGTTTGCAGACGCGGCAGCCCGCGCCATCGCAGAGCACGCACTCGATATCCACCTCGGCCGAGGGCTCGGTGAACGGGAAGTACGAGGGCCGAAACCTCAGTCCCCGGGGCTTTTCGAAGAACTGCTCCGCGAAGCCGGTCAGCACGCCTTTCAGGTTCGCAAGGCTGATGTCCTGGTCGATCACCAGGCCCTCGACCTGGTGAAACATCGGCGTGTGCGTCAGGTCGTTGTCGCGACGGTAGACCGGCCCCGGTGCGATCAGACGGATCGGTACGCCCTGCAGTTGCATCGCCCGGATCTGCACTGGCGAGGTGTGGGTCCGCAGCAGCCTGCCATCGCCGAAATAGAAGGTGTCGTGCATCGCCCGTGCCGGGTGATCGGCCGGGATGTTGAGCGCCTCGAAGTTGTGGAACTCGTCCTCGACCTCCGGGCCTTCGGCCACGCTGAATCCCGCGCGGCGGAAGATCGACTCGATCCGCAGGCGCGTGCGCGTCACCGGATGCAGGCCGCCGACCGACTGGCCGCGGCCCGGGAGCGAAACGTCAATCGCATCGGTTGCCAGCTCGCGCGTGAGTGCCAGCAACTGGAGCGCGGCCTTGCGCGACTCGAGCGCAGTCTCGACGTGCTGCTTCGCC
>JANNTO010000180.1:0-6460 GCA_031403675.1 Gammaproteobacteria bacterium
AACGCATTGGCCTGCTTGCGCACGATCGGCATGAACTGGTTCAGCGAGTCTTCGCCGTACTTGCACTGGTAAGTGGAGAAGTGCGACAGGTGGTTCGCGATGAATTCAGCCTGATTGACCATGCCGCTCCGGATCGATCCGGTGTCGACCTCGATCAATCCGACCACATCGGGGTCGCGCTCGGCGATGAAATCGGTGATGCGCTCGAGGATTTTCTGGCTGCTGCGCAAATAGCCGGCGCCCGGCACCGGCAAATGGAAAGCAGGGCCGGTTCCGGTCGCATAACGGATGTTGTAGACGAGCAATCGCATCACGGGTCCAGGTATCCGATCCGCAGCAAAACACGTATTCTAGGCAATGGTCAGTGCCGAGGGCGCCGAGCATGACGGAAAATGACCCGATCCGGCTGTTCGTGACTCATCTTTACGCGCCGGATGAGGCTTATTTCCGCGTCTTCGAGTACCTGGAAAGCCAGCCGAATTTCTACTACACGAATCTTGCGACGCCCGAGAAGTTGCCGCGCAGCAAGGAAAAGGAAGCGATCCGCGAGGACCTGCGTCGCCAGATGAGCGAAGCCGAGGTCGTGGTCCTGCTTTCATCCCTGTACGCGCGCGATCAGGTGTTGATCGAATACCAGGCCCTCTATGCCCAGTCCTGCGAGAAGCCGCTGGTCGTCATGGAGCCGTTCGGCAGCACCGACCCGGTGCCGGCAAAACTGCGGGAAATGGCCGATGAAGTCGTGACCTGGAACGGCCGGGAAATGGCGGACGCGATTCGCCGCCAGGCGCGTCACGAAGATACGACGCGCTGGGACGTGATCGAATTCAAGCCCGATTGATGCTGATCAGCGTCGGAATGCGTCCTGCGCTGGTGTCCGTAAGAGAACTCCCGCGGCCTTGCGGCGGGCCATTCGCCTTTGACGTAGTCGCCGCCATCGTCCGGTGTAAGGTGTCGAGCAGTGCGACGATGCGTGCCGCGCAGGCATCCGCTTCGCCGATGGACATCTTGCGCACGGTAGCGGCAACGGCTGACTCGCCTTGCAGTGGACGGACGCGGGTCATGCAAAGACGCAGGGCCTCGAAATCCTGGCGCACCTCGCCGGGCATTTCGTTAGGCGACAGATCGAGCAGGTAACGCGAGAATGCGTCGGTGAGACGCTGTTTTAGTGCCGAAGGTTTGGCCAACTCCAACGTGGCCTTATGCAGACTCTCCCAGGCGGCAGCACTCACGGTGTCGATGACTCCCTGACTGAACAATCGATTCGAGTTCTATAGAACGGACAACAGCCCGGTTCGTCGAACACCGCAGCATCGATTCGAAGTTCCCCGTTAGATCAAATCGATACGGCCCGAATATAGCGCGATTTCTGCAGCTGTGAAGAGCCAATGGCGACGATTTGTTGCGTTAGGTCTAGAAATTGGGTTCTATTGTTCCGGGATTGTTGTTAGAGGCAGGGAACATGGCGGACCAGACAGCCCTTCGGCAGGTGCCAATTCTTGCCGCCCTCGCGCAGGCTACCCGGCTGGAAATCCTGGCCCGGGTGGCAGCGGCGGGTGCCAAGGGGGTACCTGCGGGCGAGATTGCGCGGGCCATTCGCTGCCCGGCATCCACCCTGTCGTTTCATCTGAAGGAACTGAGCCGCACGGGTGTCCTCGAGGCACGGCCGCGCGGGCGCTTCATTATCTATGCCTTGCAGCCGGCAGCCCTCGAGGAGCTGGCAAAGTTTATCGCCGGGATCGCCGGGGTCGACTCGCCGCCTCGGGCCGCCAAGCCCGCTGCCAAGCGCACGGTGCGCCAGCGCCGGCTGAGCGACCGCGGGCAGCTGTCGATATTCGGGGACTGAGGCGCGGGCGTAGCTCTGCTAGTTGCGCACCAGGTGCGCGACGAATTCGTCGACCGGTGTCGCTTCGAGCCGGGCGGTATCGGCGAACAGGGCCTCGATGCGCCGGCATTGCCGCTCTGGAAACACGGTGGCGAGCGAGGACTCGAATTTCCGCAGCAGGAGCGGGTATCCCTCGGCACGTCGGCGGCGATGGCCGATCGGGCAGTCGATCTGCACGCGTTCGGTGCTCGTTCCATCGCGAAAGAAAACCTGGATCGCGTTGCCGATGAAGCGCCGCTCCGCCGCGTAATAGTCGCTGGTGAACTGCGGGTTCTCGCGGACTTCCATGCGGGCGCGCAATGTGTCAATGCGGGGATCCGCCGCCACCGTGTCGTCGTAGTCCGCCGCGGTCAGCCGGCCAAAGATCAGCGGCACGGCCACCATGTACTGGATGCAGTGATCGCGATCCGCCGGATTCGACAGCGGGCCGGTCTTGTCGATGATACGAACGCCGGGTTCCTGGGTCTCGATCACGATGCGCTCGATTGCATCGATGCGGTTTCGCACTTCGGGATGCAGCTGCATCGCGCACTCGACGGCCGTCTGGGCGTGAAACTCCGCCGGAAAACTGATCTTGAACAACACGTTTTCCATGACGTAGCTGCCGAATGGCTGGCGATAAGCGAATGTTTTGCCGCCGAACAACACATCGAAAAAGCCCCACTTCGGCGCGGACAGCGCCGACGGGTAACCCATCTCACCGGTCATCGCCATCAAGGCGTGGCGCACGCCGCGGCTGGTTGCGTCGCCGGCAGCCCAACTCTTGCGCGAACCAGTGTTGGGCGCATGCCGGTAAGTGCGCAATGCTCCACCGTCGAGCCAGGCATTGGAGACGGCATTGACGACCTGATCATGGGTGCCGCCCAGCATCGTGGTGACGACCGCAGTGGTCGCGACGCGCACCAGGATCACGTGATCAAGCCCGACCCGGTTATAGGCATTCTCGAGCGCCGTGACGCCCTGGATCTCGTGCGCCTTGATCATCGCGGTCAGCAGGTCGCGAACCGTCGGCGACTGGCGGCCGGTGGCGGCCGCCTGGCGTGCCTGCCAGTCGGCGACTGCGAGGATTCCGCCGAGGTTGTCGGACGGGTGGCCCCATTCCGCCGCCAGCCAGGTGTCGTTGAAATCGAGCCAACGGATCATCGCCCCGATGTTGAACGCGGCCTGCACCGGGTCGAGTTCGTAGCTGGTACCGGGCACGCGCGCGCCGCCGGCCATGGTGGCGCCTGGCACGACCGGGCCCAGCAGGCGCGTACATGCCGGGAATGCGAGCGCCTGGAATCCGCAGGCGAGCGTGTCCATCAGGCAATAGCGCGCGGTCTCGAACGCCACGGCGCTCGTGATGCGGGCATCGCGCGCATAGGACGCGATATCGACCAACACGCGATCGGGTGCGGGCCGCTCGGCCGAGCGGCTATCGAAATGGTTCACCGGAGGCTGGGCGGCGGAACCTGACGTGGTTCCGGGCCGATGTAATTCGCGCTTGGGCGGATGATTTTGCCGTCCTGGCGTTGTTCGATCACGTGCGCAGCCCAACCGGTGGTGCGCGACATCACGAACAACGGCGTGAACATTGCAGTCGGCACGCCCATCAGGTGATAGGCGACGGCGCTGAACCAGTCGAGATTTGGGAACATCCGCTTGATTTCCCACATGACCGATTCGATGCGCTCCGCGATGCGGTACATGCGGTCGTCGCCGGCATCGGCAGCAAGGCTCGCGGCGACCCGCTTGATCACGACATTGCGCGGATCGGAGATGGTGTACACCGGGTGGCCAAAGCCGATGACGACTTCCTTGCCCGCGACCCGCCGGCGGATGTCGACTTCCGCCTCATCCGGATCCGGATAACGCTGCTGGATCTCGAGTGCGACCTCGTTGGCGCCGCCATGTTTCGGGCCGCGCAACGCACCGATCGCACCGGCGATGCAGGAATAGATATCGGAGCCGGTGCCGGCGATCACGCGGGCGGTGAAGGTGGAGGCGTTGAATTCATGTTCGGCGTAAAGGATCAGCGAGGTGTGCATCGCGCGCACCCAGAGTGCCGGCGGCGCCTTGCCGTGCAGCATGTGCAGGAAATGAGCGCCGGCCGAATCGTCATCGGTTTCAACCTCGATGCGACGCGCGGAATTCGCGTAGTGGTACCAGTAGCAGAGCATCGATCCCACGGATGCCACCAGACGATCCGCGATGCTTTGTGTGCCTGCCACGTCATGCGCCGCGTGTTCCGGGGACTCGCAGCCCATTTCCGAGACGCCGGTGCGCAGTACATCCATCGGGTGCGTGCTTGCCGGCAGCAGTTCGAGCACCGCACGCAGGCGCGGACTCAAGCCGCGCATTCCCCGCAGCCGCCGCTGGTATGCCGCAAGTTCGGCCGGATTCGGCAGCTTGCCGTGGATCAGCAGATAGGCGATTTCCTCGAACTCGCAGGCCTCGGCGATATCGAGGATGTCGTAGCCGCGATAATGCAGGTCATTGCCGCTGCGGCCGACAGTGCAGATCGCAGTGTTGCCTGCGATGACCCCCGAGAGCGCGACCGATTTCTTGGGCTTGAATGGTGTGGTTTCGCCGGTTCGCGCCATCCTCATTGCTCCCGGTTGCGGCTGAACAATTCGTCGAGCTTGCGCTCGTACTCGTGATAGCCGAGCACCTCGTAGAGTTCAGCCCGCGTCTGCATCTGGCCAACCACCGCTTGCTGGCTGCCATCGCGACGAATGGCATCGTAGACCGAAATCGCAGCGCGGCTCATCGCGCGGAATGCCGACAGCGGATACAACACCAGGCGCACACCGGCCTGGCCCAGCTCTGCAGCCGTGAACAACGGCGTGCGTCCGAATTCAGTGATGTTGGCCAGCACCGGCACGTTCAGGGCGTGAGTGAACTCGCGGTATTCGTCGAGCGTGGTCAGCGCTTCGGCAAAGATCATGTCGGCGCCTGCCTCGACATAGCTGGCCGCGCGGGCGATCGCCGCCGATTGCCCTTCGACCGCATGTGCATCGGTCCGCGCCATGACTACGAATGCGGGGTCCGGGCGGGCATCTACGGCTGCGCGGATCCGGTCGGCCATTTCCGCCGCAGGCACGAGTTCTTTGCCGGGCCGGTGGCCACAACGTTTGGCCTGGACCTGGTCTTCGAGGTGCATACCGGCGGCACCGGCGCGGATCAGCTCGCGGGTCGTGCGCGCGATCGAAAAGGCCGCGCCCCAGCCGGTGTCTGCGTCGACGAGCAGGGGCAGGGTGGTCGCGCCCGAAATCCGGCGCACGTCCTCGCAGACGTCATTCAGGCTGGTGAGGGCGAGGTCCGGCAGGCCGAAGGATGCGTTGGCAACGCCGGCTCCCGAAAGGTAGATCGCATGGAATCCGCTCCCGGCCGCGAGCAATGCGCTGTAGGCATTGATCGTGCCGACGATCTGCAGTGGACGCTCGGCTTCAATAGCTGCGCGGAATCGCTGTCCGGGGGATGCCACGATCATGCCGACATGATACCGAGCGCGACCCGGCCCCGGTGGCCGTTCACGCCGCTTTTGCCATCCAGGCAACGGTCCGGCCCTGCCAGATTGGGCGCGAAAACCGGTGGGTTTCGCCAGATCCACGGCAAGTGCTACCCTTGCGCACAACAAACGTGAGGGGGCCTCGCTCGTTTGTTTCCAGCATCCAACCAGGCTCCCACGCAGGAGTCCAAAATGACTGAGCATCAAATGAGTCGCACTGCCATCGCGTCCGCCGTGTTGCTGGCGCTTGCGAGTGCATCCGCCGCTTCCCAGGAAACCACGGCACTGGCCGAGATCGTCGTGACCGCGCAGAAGCGCGCCGAATCGCTGCAGGACGTACCAATCGCCGTAAGCGCGGTCGACGGCACCAAGATCGCGGAAGCCGGCATCACCAAGATCGAGGACCTCAAGAACTACGTGCCGTCGCTGTTCATGACCGAGACCGCAATCGGCAACAACATTTCGATCCGCGGCATCTTCTCGGGTGTCAATCCTGGATTCGAACAGTCGGTTGGTACCTATGTCGACGGCGTGTATCGCGGTCGTCCACAGCAGACCCGCGCGCCATTCCTGGATCTCGAACGGGTCGAAGTCCTGCGGGGTCCGCAGTCGATCCTGTTCGGCAAGAACAGCGTGGGCGGCGCGCTCAATATCACGACCGCCCGCCCGACCCAGGAATTCGATGCGATGGTGTCGGCGCTCTACGAGGCGCGTTACGACGAGCAGGAAATCTCGGGTCACGTTTCCGGACCGTTCACCGACCGTTTCCGTGGCAGGCTCGCCGCGCGCTATCGCGAGATCGACGGTCATATCGAGAATCCGACGACCTCGACCGAAGACCCGAGCCGCGAGGAGACCACGGTCCGCGCCTGGCTTGAGTACGACATCAGCGACAATGTGACCGCGGCGCTCAAGGCCGAATTCGGCCAGTTCGACGTGACCGGCCGACAGATCGAGATTGCACAGGAACTGCCGGCTGCCGCGGGCCCATTCACCGGGCTGACCTACGGCCAGATCCTGGCCGCCCTCGGCCAGGGACCGACCGTGCTCAACAACACAGCGGACTACGTGCGCTCGTCCAACGGCGA
>JANNTO010000181.1:0-3332 GCA_031403675.1 Gammaproteobacteria bacterium
GGCGCGCACCTTCGGAATCGGTGCCGGAGTGGCCGGGTACCGCGAGCACAAAGGCGTAACTCAGCCGATTGCGCGTCGACGGATCGACCAGGTAGGCCGCCCGCGTTGTCTCGAGTATTTCTGCCTGCACGGCCGCGCCGCCGCGACCCAGGCGGTCGAGTACCGCAAGATATTCCGCGACCACCTGGCCACCATCCACCACCGGCGCCGGTGGCGGTTCCTTGCGGCGTTTGAGCCCGGTCCAGTCATCCACGGCGCCGCAGCCGGTGCAGAGCGAGGAGATCAGCGCCAGCGCGAGGAGTCGTTCACGCCGCATTGGCGGACTCCTTGCGCTGCGCCGTCGGCAGTCGGATGCGCATATGGGCACCCGGATACTGACCATCCACGATCTCAATCGTGCCGCCATGCGCCTGCACGAATTCGCGCACGACCGACAGGCCGATGCCGGTGCCTTTGAGCGGGCCACCCTGCGGCGCCTGCCCGGAGTAGAACGCCTGGAATACCTTGTCCCGCTCTTCGGGCGGGATGCCCGGGCCGGTGTCGGCGAGATCTATGACGGTCGTCCGGCCAGCCTGATAGGCGTGCAGGTGGATGGTGCCGCCGCGCGGCGTGAACTTGAGCGCATTCGAAAGCAGGTTGTCCAGCACCAGTTTCAACTTGGCCCGATCCGCGACCAGATGCAGGTCGGCGATTTGCAAGTCGAGCGTTACATTCCGCGCAGCAAGTGCCAGGCGCTGGCTGTCCACGACGGTGCCGACCAGCGATTCCAGCCGGAAGCCGGTCATCTCGACGCTGCTCGCACTCGACTGCCAGGAGCTGTAGGAAAGCAGGTTTTCGATCAGTTGCTGCAGGCGGATCGCATTGTCGCGCAGGATCGAGGCGACCTCGCGCTGATTTTCATCCAGCGGCCCGACCGCGCCGTCCAACAGAAGGTCCGTACCCTCGCGGATGTTCGCGAGCGGGGTCTTGAGCTCGTGCGACATGTGCCTCAGAAAGCGGTTGCGTTCAACCGCAATCTCGAGCAGTCGCGTCCGCAGCCACTCGAGCTGACGCCCGAGCGCTACCAGGTCGGCTGGACCGGGGATCGCGATCGTTTGCGAGAACGCGCCACGGCCGAGGTCGCTGATGGCGCGGTCGATCGCGCGCAGTGGCCGCAATACGAAAAAAGCGAAAATCGCCGCTAGCGCGAGGGATGCCGGCACCAGCGCCATGATGGCCCACAGCAACCATTGCTGCGTCGCCGCCGCACGCTGTTCGACATCCTGCAATCGCGCGTCGATGCCCTGACGGGTCTGTTCCGCCAACGCATTGGCTTCGGCACCCAGCACATCGAAGCGGGAAACGAGGCTACCGGTTCGATCGTCGGAAGACATGATCTGAACCAGTTCCGCAGCCGCGCGGCCAGCCGCACGAACCCGGGCGACTTGTGGCGCAGGCGCCCGCTCAGCCAGCAATTCCAGAGTCTGGGCAAATGCACGGACGTTGGCATCGAAGGCGGCCGCCAGGCGCGGATCGTCGAGCACGACATAGAGGCTCGCGGAGCGTTCCATTGCCGCGATGTTCTGAAACAGTACCTGGGTATGCTGGGTCAACTCGATGCTGTCTCGCACCAGCACATCGCTCGCGCGGGACAATTGTCGTAGCTGCACGCCGCCATAGACGACGGCCGCGGTCAGCGGCAGCACGATTAGCAGCAGTGCTGCGGACAGCAGCCCACTGAGGGAACGTGGGCGAAAGGTGGCCATGTCCCTATGTTACCGTCAGCCCGGCGGCTGGCGCCGGAGACGCTGCTCCCAGGCGAATGCGGAGCGGACGATTCCTTCGAGGTCCTGATACTGCGGCTGCCATCCGAGCCGCTCACGGATGCGGTCCGCCCTGGCGACGAGCTGGGCCGGATCGCCCGCACGACGTGGGCCTTCGACGATTCTGAGGGGCGTTCCGGCCACGCGGGCGACCTGATCCAGGACCTCCCGCACGCTGAAGCCCTTGCCGTAACCGCAGTTGAGTGTCGTCGGTGCGCCACCGGCGCGCAGGTAATCGAGCGCCTTCAAATGCGCCGCGGCCAAGTCCTCGACATGGATGTAGTCGCGTACGCCAGTGCCGTCCTGCGTGTCGAAATCGGTGCCGTAGATTTCGACGTGATCGCGCTTGCCGGTCGCCATTTGGCAGGCCACCTTGATCAGGTGGGTCGCCGCGGGCGTGGATTGTCCGATGCGGCCGGCGGGGTCGGCGCCGGCGACGTTGAAATATCGGAGCGCGACGTAGCGGAGCGGGTTGACCGCTGCAGCGTCGGCCAGCATCCGTTCGCTCATCAGTTTGGACCAGCCGTAAGGATTGATCGGCACTGTTGGCGAATCCTCGCTCGCGACGCCGCCTGCCGGGATGCCGTAGACCGCTGCGGTCGACGAGAATACGAAATTCCGCACGCCCGCGGCGACGCAGCATTCGAGTAGCGTGCGCGTATTCGCGGTGTTGTTGCGGTAATACTTCAGCGGGTCCGCCACTGATTCCGGCACGGAGATATGCGCGGCAAAATGCATGACGGTCTCGACGCCATGCGCGGCCAACAGGCGCCGCAGCAGTGCGGCATCGCCGGTGTCGCCCTGCACGAACTCGCCATGCAGCACGGCAGAGCGAAATCCGCTGGACAGATTGTCGAGCGTGACGAGTTGTTCGCCACGCTCGCCGAGCTGCTGCGCGACGTGGCTGCCAATGTAACCGGCGCCGCCGGTGACCAGGATTGCTCCCACGATTGATCCTTGTTGCCGCGATTTGACGATAATAGCAACGTTCGTCCGGCCAACGCCGCTTGCGGCGGCACAAATGCCGATCACTCATGCGGCGCCAAAATGTGATCCAGGCCGCGGTTCCGGAAGTCTCGGAAGGACCGCGCCAGTACGACGCCCATGCCAGTCATATTGAGTCGCGCTGTGTCCCGATTTGTCGCTGTGCTGCGACGACGCCTCGGCTTACGGAGCATGGCGGTCGTTGATAATGGCGTCGTATTGCAGTCAGGAGAATCGGGTCCGACGAGGACTTTGATTCACGTGTAAACGGCAAACCCGTCGCGAGGCGGGGACGCAAAGCTTCCGGTCTCGAAAGAGGCAGCGGGGTTGCCACTTGACGCAGTTCCCAGTCGTCCGGATGCGTGGCGACGGCCCGGCGAACTTGCTCCGCCTGGATTTGGAATGCCGCCGGCGTGTGCTGACTCCCGAGAGCCTCCACATCAAGGCGCAGTTTTCGCAGACGATCCGCATGGTCGATCGTGCCGGGAAACGGAGCGAACTGCATTCGATCCAACACGACGCGCAGGGCTTGGCTGTGATTCCAGG
>JANNTO010000182.1:0-10124 GCA_031403675.1 Gammaproteobacteria bacterium
CTTTCGTTCAAACACCGATTGACCGCGCGTATCGATGTAGGCGAATTGCTCCGCGATCTTGACCACCGCGAGACCCTCGGAGAACGGCTCGGCTGACTGGAACTGCGCCTGGATGGCCCAGTCGCCGCGCACATCGATGTAGCCCCAGCGTTCTCCCTGCCTGGCGGCGGCCAGGCCTTCCATGAATGGCCCGACATCGTCGAACCGCGGCGGAATCACCCAGTCGCCCCGGGCATCGATGAATCCGTAGATCGGATGGCCGTCCTCGTCATTGCACGACGACAGGATGGCGATCGAAAACAGAAAGAGGCAAATGCGAACCGCAAGGCGTGTCCCGAGCATGGTGCTCACCTCTTTAGCTGAACCAGGCAGGCATTGAACCGGTCCGGATTGTAGAAACCGGGAGAAATCTCCCAGCCGGCAAATTGTTCCTGCGTATACAACCGGTGATCGGCCGAGTGCGAGCGCATCGGCAGATCGCCGATGAAGACCGCCTGGCGCGCGACGCGGCGCATTTCTGCGATGGCGCTCTCGGCGTAGGCTGCATCCGGAAAATACTGGAACACGCTGAATGCGAAAACCTTGTCGAACCAGCGATCCGCGAAACGCAGTTTCCGTGCCTCGCTCACTTCCGCGATTTTTCCCGGCTGCAATTCCAGGAATTTTCCGACCATCGCCTGCGAGTAGTCGACACCGGTATAGATGCCGGGAACATGCCGGGCGAGCATGCCGGCACCGCAGCCGACCTCGAGCACGCGTTCATCGGGGCGCAGGTCCAGGATCTCGGTGATCCGGCGTGCGACGACCACCGGATCGATGGTCGTGTTCTCGAAGCCATCGAGCGTGCGCAGGTCGGTCGTGTCCGCCCTGCCCTTGCGCTCCCAGACTTCGAGCCAGTCGCTTATCTGCCCGCACTCCGTAACGGCCGCCGGCCCCATAGCACGCGCAGCAAATGCCACAAATTGTTCGCGGTCCAGTAGAGCACCATGCCGGCCGGGAAAGTGTACAGCAGCAGGAGAAACACGCCGGCCATCGCATAGAGGCGTAGCCGCTGGCTGTGGCGCAATGCGGGCGCCAGCGAGACTTCCTCCTGCCAGCGCGCCGCGAGCACGGTGAAGAGCGTCATCACCCATGGCAGCAGGTTGAGATCGGCGCCGAAGAAAGGCAACGTGAATGGCAGTGCCGCGATGCGATCGGGTGATGCAAGGTCCGTGATCCACAGGAAGCTCTCGCCGCTCAGCCGAAAATTCTCGCCCAGCATGTCGAATGCCGCGATGAACACCGGTATCTGGATCAGGAACCCGGCAAGGCTGCGAAACGTGTAGAAATGATTGATGCCGTGCTTGCGATAGACCGCGAGCGTGCGGTTGTGCGCATCCTCGCCCCTGAATTCGCGGCGGATCGCAGCGAGTTCCGGTTCGAGCAGGCTCTTGATGCGATTCACGTCCGCCTGCCAGCGTTCGGCGACCACGATCAGGGGCGCCATCAGGAGCTTGACGGTCAGCGACAGCAGAAGAATCGCAAGCCAGGCCGCTCCAACGAGATCCTGCCAGCGGTCGAGAATCCATTGCAGACCGAAAGACAGCCAGCGCAATGGCGCCCACAGCACGGCATAGAGCATGCCTTCGAGTTCGGGCGCGGCTTCGACGAGATCATCCTGCGCGATCGGGCCACCGTACCAAGTGAGCACGAGTGGTGCGTCCAATTCATCCGCCGGCCGCAACATGACTTGCGGGGCGTCGGCGGTGAGTTCGGAGGCATCGAGTCGCAGCGGTCGGTCCGCCTTGACCAAGAGCGTCCAGAAGCGCCCGCGCACGCCGGCCCAGTCGCCCACCGCCAGTGCGCGGCCGGAGCTCGCGGGCTCGCCTTGCTCCGCAACGACTTCCTGGCCATCGGCGCCAACCGCGACGGCGCGTGAATTGCTGTAGATACCGCCGAATCCCGGCAGCTCCTCGGGGACCAGGTCGCTGCCGCCGGTGAGCAGAAGCGCTGCACCCGGCGGCAATTGCAGCGTTGCAGCGAGGGTCCGCGCGCGTGGATCAAGTTCGTAGCGCTGCACCAGGGCCGGGCCATCGGGTGACAGGCTTGCGGTCAGCACCGCCGTCACGCGCGCCGCAGTACGTTCCACGACCGCTTCATATTCCAGGCGATTGAGGGCGGCGGTTGCCGCAGGATCGCCGGGCACGACGAATCGCAGAGTTCCGCCTGCGGGCCGCAAGAGTCGGTGAATCGCCGGCGTCGCGGTCGCGGGCAGCGCTTTGGGACAGACGGTGGCGCAACTGATCCAGCCCTGCGGCAATCCGCCCTGCAGGCCGATCTCGATGCGCTGGCGTTCGCCGTCGAGTGGCAGCGTCGCCGCCACCGCATCGGCAGCCACGAGGACCAGCAGCAAGGCCAATGCTTTCATCGATAGAAACGCCGCAGTTCGGCGAGCGCCTTTTCGATCAGCTCTGGATTCATGGAAGTGTCCGCAGCCTGCCGGTAATCCGGACCGAGCACTTCGGCGAATCCGCCCGGGGTCGTCACCACGATGCGATCCGGCTCGACGATCGCGTAGGAATAGTAGCTACCGGCGATGATCCAGTCCCAGGACACGCCGGCGAAAAGATTGCGGCCCATGCTGTAATCGGCCGGCGGATTGCGGCAGCCGAACAGTTCCTGCAACAGCGTGGCCGGCAGGTCGAGATGCGAGGTTCGATGCGCAAAGACTTGCGGGCTGCGGCCGGGCCAGCGCATCAAGAGCGGCGTTCGCAACTGGTACTGCCCGTAGTTCGACGCATGCCCGTAATAGCCGAGGCCGAGATCGTCGAACTCGAAGCCATGGTCTCCCATCACCATCACGAGGGTCTGATCGCGGTAGCCGCTCCGTTCCAGCGTTCCCAGCACGCGCTCCAGTTCGTCGTCGATCACGCGCAGGCCGCGCCGGTAATGGCGCCAGCGCTGCATCGCCTCTGGATTTCCCGCATAGCGCCCATCCGCCGCGGGCTCGGGGCCGACCGCCCCGACATCGGCATCCGAATGATTGAACCAGAGAAATGCAAAGAACGGTTTGCTGTCGTCGCGCGTGCCGATCCATTGCACGAATTCGCGCGCGGTCCGCCGATTGGACTCGACCCGCTCGAGTCCTGCCGCGGAACGCAGCGACGGCACTCCGGCAAACACCGTCCGAGCCATCTGCGTCGGGCTGGCGAATCCCGCAGCGCTTGCGGCAAACAACTCAAAGCCGTGCGCACGGAACTGATCGAGCAGCACCGGCGGCCGCTCGGCGACATAGAAAGACTCGAAATAGGTGCTCGGCAGGCCGTAGAACATGCCGAAGGCGCCCATGCGCGATGAATTTCCCGCGCTCCAGTGAGCGTCGAATGCGAGGCTCTCGACGCGCAGCGCGGTCAGGGCCGGCGTCATTGTCGCAGCCACGGCATCCGGCCGCAGGCCGTCGATCACCACCCAGAGGACATTGCGCGGAGCGCTGGCCGGCGCGCTGCATTGCAGCGGCGCGAGCGGATAGCGCAGCTCGCCCTCCTCCAGCTGCGTGCCGCGCCGCAGCAGTCTGGCCTGGCGCACACGCTCGGGGTCCACCAGGCCCGCCTTGGCAAGCGCCCGCTTGGCCGGTTGCGGGTAATAGAGCGGAATCACCTGCGTGAAGCCCGTGACGGGGCCGTAACCGAGCGCATCCGACCAGATGAACGTGATCTGGGAGCCCACCCAGCTGGCGACCAGCAGGATGGCAACCCATCGGCCACCCGCGCGGCGCTGGCCTGCAAGCCAGCGCCAGAGGATTCCGGCGAGCATCGATTCGAACAGGATGGCGACCAGGAACACGAGTCCTGCTGCGATCCAGGTCACCGGTTCGAACAACACGGCGACCAGGAAGCTCAGGTGCATGCGGCGCTCGGCAAAGACATTGGTGTCGAGCACCAGAAGCGCGAGTGCCAACGCAGCCAAGAGCACCGCAATCGACATCAGCGTGCGCCGCATCGGCCGGATCGCGACGAGTGGCGCGGCCACGAGCGTCAGCATCAGGGTCATCAGCAAAGCGAAATTGCCGAGCATCGCCGCCGGCGCATAGAGAATGCCGATCAGCGAATCCGGCCATTGATAGAGCAGCAGGTAGCGCAGACCCAGCAGGAAGCAGAGCCCGGTATTCGCGGCGATGAACCAGCCGAGCCAGCGCCATAGCGCGCGGCGACCGGTGTTCATGCCCCGGCACCTTGATGCGGACGGGCGAGGCGCGCGGTACGCATCTCGCGCGCGAGCTGTGCGATCGCCTCGGCGCCGGCGATACCGCTCCGGCCCACGTTATAGACCCACTCCGAGCGGAGACTCGCGACACTGCCGCGAAATCTCCCGGGATCACGCACCAGCTCGCGGATCAGCCCCGGCAGCTCGGCCAGGCGCTCCGGCGCCAGCAATGCACCGAGCTGGTCGCGCACATACGACTCGAACGGCTCCATGCCGAGCGCAGCCCAGGCGTCGTTGCGCGCCTTCAGGGGCAGGTCGAGGTAGATCACCGGTTTCTCGAGACCCATGCCGTAGTCCTGGCCGGCACCGGACCAGTCGGTGATCATCACGTGCGAATCGAACAGGGAATCGCACTCGGCCATCTGCTCGACCAGCCCGAAGCGCGGATTGCCGCGGTGCTTTGCGACGATGCGGTCGATCAGTTCCGGTGTCTGCCAGCGGGTCTGGTAATGCGGGCGCAGCGTGATGCGAAATCCGGCCGCAAGCACCGCGTCCACGATCTCCATGCCGCAGATCGCCAGGATCATCTGTGGCCCCCAGGATGGCGCCAGCAACACATGCATATCGGCATCCGAGTGCACCGGTGGCGGCTCGCGGCGGTGCGCAATCAGGTCGTCCAGCCGGCCGTAGCCATGCGGCATCAGGCGCTTTGCGGGTAGCTTGTTCATTTCCTCGCGGCGCCGGATCTCGCGTTCCAGGTGCGGGCCGCAGCACAGGATCGTGTCGTAGTGATCGTAGGAATCCGCATGATCGGCCATGTGGGTGCTGGTCAGCGAATGCGTCATGAAGACGTAATGCACCGGATGCACCGAGCGCTTCAACTCGAGGTTGCCGAGATCGAGGATCTGCGTCACCAGTACGTCGGCATCCACGAACTGGCAGAACCAGATCCGCGGCAGGCCCTTGCCGACGCAGCAGGCGTGGATGCGCGGGGACTTCTGGTGCATCGCCGGATCACCCTCATCCGCGCAGACATACAGCACGGTCGCGCCGAGTGGCCCGGTCAGGTGATCGAGCACCGGCCGGAAGTGATGCCAGTCCTGGTGACTCTCGGCGAGGAACACGATGCGCCGTGCATCGCGCGGCAGCGCACGAAAAGCCCGATACGCGCGCCATTCCCGGAAGAAACTCAAACGATTCCGGATGCAGCAGGCGCCGGTCAGCGCCCGGCGGGATCGTCGTTGCCGGACGACGCCGCTGTTTCGCGGTCGTTGGGGCCGGTGCCTGCAGTCCCGCCCGTGGTGCTCCTGCGAAACAGCGATTTCAACTTGTACCAGTAAGTCTTGATCGCGAGCCCAATGGTCGCGAGCAGGCCGACGATCGCGGACAGGATCAGGCTGCCGGTGCTGGGGTCGAGATAGGCCTGCGCCGCCGGCGCCAGCAACCACAGCGAGATCGCAGCAAGCAGCGGAATTCCGCGCAATGACGGACATTTCATCCTGGTTCTTCCCGGTCCCCTGGCTGGTAAGCGTCGCCGCTGTATACCGTCAATGCCGCGGCTCTGCAACCGAGCCTTGCTGCCGCCGCAGCAACTCCGGATAGACCCGGTCCCGGATGCGCGCAAGATGCGCCGGATCGTCGATCTCACCCCACAGCAGATCCGGCACCACCGGACAGGCGATCGGCCGTTGCCGGCCGGCCGCCACCAGGCAATCGGTCTCGTAGTCGTACCGCAGCGACTGCCGGAATGCGTGCTCCGCGATGCCGCACATCAGCGCAAACAAGGCGGGCGACACACGCGTGATGCCGACCAGCTCGCCGGCGATGTCACCGGAAAGATCGGCGCGCCGCTTCGACATCCCGGTCAGGCAGCCGTCTTTCGTCGTCACATAAACCTCATCGCCGGCGCCGGTCGGCCCCGAGAGCAGGATGGCGTCCTCGGCGGATCCGGCGAGCAGGGTCGTTAGCGCGCGTGGCTCGTAGACCAGATCGGACTCGAGCAACAGAAAAGGTCCGTGGATCCGTGCGCGCGCACAAAAGAGCGAATACATGCTGCCGGACTCGGCGAAGCGTTCGTTGTGGACCGTCTGCACGACGCCCACCCGGCGGCGCGCCAGCTCTTGGTAGTGATCGGCGATGTGCCCGGTCACGATGATCACGTCGCGGATGCCGACGGCCTGCAGCCGCTCGATCGATTCCTCGACGATCGGCAGTGCGCCGATCCGGATGAATCCCTTCGGCCGGTCGACGATTTCTCCCGCCAGGCGCGTGCCACAGCCGGCGGCGAGTATCACCGCAGTGTGGATGCTGCTCACGGCCGTGCCGCGCACAGGCGCGTCAATGCGTTGCACAGCGTGTCGAGTTCCGCGGCATGGATGTCTCCCATCTGCGCAATGCGGAAGATCTGTGGCCCGAGACTGCCCTGGCCCGCATAGATGACATAGCCCAGGGCCTTCAACGAGTCGTGCAGTTCCTGGTAGCTGCGGCCTGCCGGCAACTTCCAGGAGGCAAGCACCGGCGAGTACGCGGTGGGATCCAGCAACGGCGTCACACCCGCCGCCCTGAGCGCGGTCGCGATGCGCTCTGCACGCATACGATAGAGCGTGAAGCGCGCCGCCGTCCCACCCTGCTCCGCATGCTCGGTGAGCGCCTCGCGAAGCGCAAATGCGATCTGCACCGGCAATGTGAACGGCGAAAACCCGTCGCCGTGCTGACCGGCGTGATAGGCGCGCAAGTCGAGATACACGCTGCCGGCGGATACGGGCTCGCGTTGCCAGAGCGCGTCGCTTGCCAGTACAAACGCCAGGCCTGGTGCGCCGTGCAGGCACTTGTTGGCGGTTGCCGCGAGTGCCCCCAGGTTCCACGCGGCGGACTCGATCGGCAAGGCGCCGAAACTGCTGACCGCATCGAGCAAGAGCGTAATGCCACGCGCACCAGCGATCCGGCCGATCGCTTCGAGATCATTCCAGCGGCCAGTTGTGGTCTCAAGGTGGACCACGGCGAGATGCGTGATGCGCGAATTCTGCGCAAGCGCGGCCTCGAGCGCGCCGAGATCCACAGCGTCGGTCCAACTGTGCTGCAGCACCCGATGCGGCCTGCCGTGGGCTTTCAGCATGCGCACCATGCGTTCGCCATAGACGCCGTTGGCAACGACCAGCGTTTCGCTGTCGGCCGGTGCGAAAGCCGCGAGCATTGCTTCGACTGCGCCGGTCCCCGATGCAGCGAGCGTCGCCGCGGTGAACCCGGCTGCGAGTGCCGGATGCACGCCGAGCAGACCTGAATTGATCTCCCGTGTCAGGGCTGCGAATTCGGGCTCGCGGTGGCACCAGTCGCCGCGGGTCAGCGCCGTGCGCACGCGTTCGCTCATCGTGACGGGACCCGGGTTCAGCAGGATCGATCGGGGTGCAGCCATCGGTTGCGCGATCCGCCTCAGGCGCCCAGATGAGCGCGCAACCGCGCGGCGACTTCGGCTGGAGTCATGGTCGGGCGCGGCAGTCGATCGGGAATGCCCGGCACGATCGGTACGTGGATGAATCGCAGCCCTGGCCGGCGATCCGACAGGGCGGCCGCGAGCGACGCCGGCGTCGCTGCTGCCAGGGTCATCGGGTAACCGCTTGCGGCAGCCAGTGCACAGAAATCCACTGAAGCGGATGCCGTGGCCTGGCCGCCGGTGGATTCGTGCAGGCCATTGTCGAGCAGTACCTGTACCAGGTTTGGCGGACGCTCCGCGCCCACGGTCGAGAATGCACCAAGCCGCATTAATGCCGCGCCGTCGCCATCGATGGCAATGATGCGTCGCCCGGGCCTGGCCAGCGCAAGACCGAGCGCCAGGCTGACTGCGCAGCCCATCGAACCCACCATATAAAGCTGGTTCGGGCGGTCGCCGAGTGCATACAGCTCGCGGCCGGTAAAGCCCGTGGTCGCTATGAGCACGTCTTCGGCCCCGCCGACGCCGCGGATTGCGGCCAGCATCTCGCGGCGCGCGTGCTGCGGCTTCGAGCGCAGTGCCGATGCAACCAGCGTCGGTGCCGCTGCCTGCGGCCGGGTCGCAAGCTTTGCATCGGCGACGCCGCCCTTCTGCATCACGAGTGCATAGGGTCGGCCCTCGCTCTGAAAATGCGCCAGCGCACGATCGAGCGCAGGTCCGATCCCGGCCTCGTTGGCCGGGAACAACGCCCAGGGAATATCCATCAACTCGAGCATCTGCGGCGTGATGCGGCCCATCAGTTCATGCTGCGGTTCATCGGCGGCGCCGCCCGGCTCGCCGCGCCAGGTCACGATCAAGAGCACCGGGATGCGGAACGTGTGGGTCAGCGAGGTCAGCGGGCTCACGGCATTGCCAAGCCCGGAATTCTGGAACATCGCGACCGCGGGCACGCCGCCGAGTGAGCTGCCCGCAGCGATCGCAACGGCATCGCCCTCGTTCGCGGCCGCGACATAGCAGAGCTCCGGCGAGCCGATCGTGTAATTGATGAATGGAGTCAGGTAGGAGCACGGCACGCCCGAGTACAGGCGAAAGCCGCGCTCCCTGGCTGCGGCAATGAAAGCCTCCGCCCGGATCATCCGAACTCGCTCGCCGCCAGCACATCCTCAAGACTGTCCACGTCGAGCCAGTGGCCGGTCGTGTAGATCACTCGCACGCGTTCACCGCGACGCATCAGTTCCGCGAGTACCGCCAGCATCTTGGCCTGGCGATTGGCCGAGTCCTCAGCAAGTGCCTTCACGACCTCACGGAACTTCGGCAGGCTGCCGGCGGCGACTTTCAGGAACCCCATCCACTCGCCGTGGATGCGGTCCTCCGCCAGACCGTCTCCGGCCGCCTCGAGATGCACCTGCTGGTAGAAATTGCGGCGCGAATGCGGCTGCGTACCGCTCACATAGTCCGCCGCACGGCCGCGGTTCGCGGATTCGCGCCAGTCGGTGTCCACCGCAATCGAGAACGCATCGCTGGTTTCGTTCAGCGCATCGAGGATGTAGTGGTTGAAGATCACGTCGCCATAGGATACGAACAGGTCCATCGAATCGTCCGGTTCGGCTGCGAGTCCCGCCGCGAGCGACAGCAACTCGCCCGAGTCCGCGTACGCCGGGTTGTCGGCATAGCTGAGCGATGGCAGGTCGATGGCTGCGGCGCAGTAGCCGCGCACCACCTGGATGCGCTTGATGCCGGCCGCGTTGTAAGCTGAGACGATGTGCGACAGCAGCGGACGCCCACGCACTTTCACCATGGTTTTCGGGCGTTCGGCAGTCAGTTCGCCGAGTTCTGCGCCGCGCGATGCCGCGAGTATCAGCGCACGCGTGCGCGTCTGCTTTTTTGGCAGGTAGCGCTCCTCCGCCTCTTGCAGTTCGGACGCGCCCTGCAGCCGGAATAATTCCTTGACCGGCGCGATGCGATCCTCGATCGAGCGCAGGTTCTGCTCGCGTGCAATCGTACCGGCCGTCTCCTGCATGGTCGTCACCGCAGCGCGCAGCATGTGGTTGGCCCAGATCGCGAGCGAGAAACCCGCCTCGCGGAACACGTCGGTCGGCGTCGAGTGGTACTTGGTCGGAACGATCACGACCGGCAAGCGGTCGCCCCACTCTTTCTTGAATGCCAGCACTTCGGTCGGTCGCGACAGCGCGCTGTGGATCAGGATGCCGTCGGAACCCGCCGCGTGATAAGCCTCAGCGCGCTTCAGTGCCTCGTCGAGGCCCCAGCCGGCGATGAACGCCTCGATGCGCGTGATGATCGCAAAATCATCATCGCCTTGCGCGTCCTTGCCGGCCTTGATGCGGCTGCAGAACTCGTCGATCTCCGAGAGCTGCTGCCGGTCGCCGTCGATGAAGCTGTTGGTCTTCGGAAACAGCTTGTCCTCGATGCAGACCGCGGCGATGCCGCGCTGCTCGAGCTTGCGCACCAGGCGGCGCACGTTGTTGAAGTTGCCGTAGCCGGTGTCGCCGTCGAG
>JANNTO010000183.1:0-4313 GCA_031403675.1 Gammaproteobacteria bacterium
ATTGCGACGTATGCCATCAGTTCCCCCTCCCGTTCGCCATCGCCGTCTGCGCTTGTTCGGGACTCAACGTATTGATGTAGGCCACGATGTCGTTGATGGCGCGATCATCGGCGAGGAAGTCGGACATCGTCGCCATCTGCCAGCCATAGAAATCCTGGCTGTGCGCGCCGCGGATGCGCTGCTGGAAGTTCTGCAACTGCCGCACCAGGTACCAGTCCGACATATCCGCGAGGCGCGGCGCGTTGAGCGCCCATATGCCTTGTCCCTCCCGGCCGTGGCAGGCGGAGCAGGTCGTGTACAGCGAGCGGCCACGATCGGCATCGCCGGTCACGGTCAGCTCCGGTTCATGGCCCGGCAGCGACTCCACATAGGCCGCGAGATTGCGGATCGCGGTGTCATCCGGAAGCATCGCGGCAAACGCGCGCATCTGGCCGCCGAACGTGTCCTGGGCGTGCGCGCCGCGCACGCCATTGCGGAAGGCATGCAACTGGCGCCGCAGGTACCAGGCCGGTTGACCGGCGAGACGCGGTGCATTGAGTGCCGCATTGCCCTCGCCGGAAGGCCCGTGGCAAGCCATGCAGACGGCGTATTGCGCGGCACCGGCGCCCGGATCCGCCGCGGCGAGCAACTGCATGTCATTGAAGGTCGGTTGCCCGGCGAGCCAGTTGTTGAATTCCTCGCGCGGAGTCACCACCACGCGTCCACGCATCGCAAAATGGCCGACGCCGCACAGTTCCTCACAAAGGATTTCGTACTCGCCCGGCACGGTTGGCGTCAGCCAAAGATGCGTGATCATGCCGGGAACCAGATCCATCTTGACCCGGAACTGCGTGACGGTGAAGTTGTGCAGCACATCTTTCGAGCGCAGCAAGACCTTGACCGGTTGATCGACCGGCAGCCGCAGCTCGGGGCTGGCGATCAGGATGTCGTCCTGGCCTTTTGCATCCTCCGGATCCAGGCCGAATGGATTTCCGGCCGAGATCAGCGCCGCATCGCTGGCACCGAGTTCGCCGTCAGGGCCGGGGAAGCGGAAGCTCCAGTGCCACTGCTGCCCGATCGCCTCGACGACGATTGCATTCTCTGGAACGGAAACGAACTTGCCCCAGACGAACAGACCTGGGGCAAGCATTGCGGCGACGCCGATCGAGGTGACGATCGTGAGCCACCACTCGAGTTTCTTGTTCTCGGGTTCGTAGTCCGCCTTCTGGTCCTTCTTGTGCCGGTAGCGAAATACCACCCACGCCAGGAACAGATTGACCACAACGAACACGATGCCCGTGACCCAGAAAGTCAGGATCACGGTGTCGTCCATGGTGGTCCAGTTCGACGCGATCGGCGTGAACCACCAAGGGCTCATGAAATGAAAAATAAGAGAGCCGATGACGAGGAGGACCAAAACAATTGCAATCGCCATCGTCCCGTCCCCTGGTTTAAGCGCGCACCCGGTCGCTTGCGGCCCGCCGGCGTCGCTGTACGGCGGTGAATGGATTGACGAAATGACTGTCCACGCCGCCGAATTCGGCTTCCGGATGGCGCCGGCTCATCATGTGCCGGACTGTGGATTCCTGGTCCTTGCGTGCATAGATCAGGATCAGGTACTTGCCGGCTTCGATGTCATCGTGGAAGCGTTCGAGCTTCTTGTTTTCTTTCTCGACGCCGATCAGGCCGCCTTCCCAGGCGCCGAACAGGGTTGCAACGCCGCACAGCGCGACGTACACAAACCAGGGGATGTTCTGGAACGGGCCGAAATTGTCGAGCAGGATGCAACCGACGACGCCGGCAAACAGGCCGATGGCCGCGCCGACAAAGCCTTCGCGGATCACGTCCAGCGTCTCGAGATAATTGGCTGAATGAATCTGCCGCTTCTTGAGGCCCGATTCGTCTTTCGCGATCACGTGCACGAAGAAATCGTCGAGGCCCACGTCGTGCAGATCATCCGAGACACGCGAGGTGCTCTCGAGCTCTGGCGCGACGTAATACAGGCATTTCATCGATTCCCCCCGGCAATTTTTGAGTCTCGCACAACCCCCGGGGCTTGGGAAGCCAGCGGCCCGAGGGCGATGCTCATGCCGGCCAGAGCCAGCCGAACGCACCCCCGGTCAACAGGGCATAAATCAGCCCGTCGACTGTGTGTTTGAGCGTCGTGGACCAGGGGCGGCTGTACCAGATGGACTGTTGCCAGAGTCCGGCCGCATAGGCAATGAAAGCGGTTGTGCCGGCGACTCGGAACACGGTCAGATAGTCGGCGTCGGGTGCGAGCACGCGACCTGCGACATAGGCGGCGAACACGCCGATGATCAGCGTGTAGACGAACCATTGCACCAGCGACTTGGTCATCGAGATCGAGCCGTTCGGAAGCACGGTCATGAACATCACCGGCCCGCGCTTCAGCTTTTCGAGGAATTCAGGCGACTTCATCGCCGCATGGTTCTCGGCGCGCGGCAGCATGTACTCACCGGGCTTGAAACCGAATTGACGCAGGGCGTCCATCACACGGTCCTGGTCCGGCAGCGGTGGACATTCGCCGCGGTGCCAGAACGGTCCCATGTGGATGATGGAACTGGCGATGAAGACCATCACCGCGGAGAGCAGGATCGGCATCCAGAGCGCTGCAATGGTGGTCATGGGAGCCTCCTTGAGTTCGCGATCATAGCCCCGGGAGCGGGGCCCGGGTGTCCAGCTGGTGCGCCTTGCGCCCGCCGCGGACCAGGGCCCCCTCGCCAAGCGTGCTCTCGATCATGACCCGGGCCATGGCAGCCGAGCGGCATGCCAATGCGGCTGCGCCCTCATGCAGCACAGCCGAATCCCGCACGTACTGTTCATTGTTCTCCATATCCTCGGCGCTCCAGCCGCGGGAGTGGGCGATAAAAGGAAACTGCGGGAACTGGCAGCCCAGTTCCGAGAAAAATGTCAGCATCTGGCCGGCGACCGCCTGCACATTGTCCTGGCCGCCCGTGATGATGAGCGCGACGACCTTGTTGCGCAGCAGGTGCCGGTTTGCGAGCGTTT
Organism: Gammaproteobacteria bacterium; assembly: GCA_031403675.1. Lineage (GTDB taxonomy): Bacteria > Pseudomonadota > Gammaproteobacteria > Steroidobacterales > Steroidobacteraceae > SCUD01. Next base: position 3,010 of record JANNTO010000183.1, read on the forward strand.
CCTGGTTCTGGATGCAGTTCATGCGCTCGATCATCTTGTAATAAAGGCTGCTCGCACCGCCCCAACGGATCGGCGTGGCGACCACGATGACATCGGCCCAGTGCACGATGCCTTCGTATACCCGGTCCATCTGGTCACTGGCATCCATCTGCGTGATCGAGCACGGCCAGGTGCAGGCACGCGCAGACTTGGAATAGAAACCTTCGCAGGCGCGAAAGGCAAGATCGCGCACGCGGATCAGTTGCGTCTCGCACTCAGCGGAGTCGCTTTCGCGCGCTGAGGCCAATGCGTGCTCGAGCAGATCTTCGGACGTGCTGTAGCGCGGCTGCCCGGTGGTCATCGCCGTCGTCGAGATGCCAAGCACACGAATTGGTCCTGGTTCGCGCTTTGGTTCGCGCGCGAGAGGGTGGGGGGCATGGGGCAACCGCCCACGCTTGGTGCGCGGCGACTCCGTGACCAGCACGCGGCCGCTCTCGACTTTTACCCCATGAGATGCAACCCGATCGGCCTCGTAGCCGGGTTCGCCCTCGCCAGTGCTCCAGTGGAACTTGTAGTAATGCCAGGGGCAGACGACGTAATCGCCATCCAAGTGGCCGCGGCCAAGCGGGCCGCCGACGTGATTGCAGACGCCTGATATTGCACCGAACTGGCCGTTCCGATGCGTCAACGCAATGCGCTTCGTGCCGACCCGCAGTTCCTGCAGCGGCTTCCCCGCGAGTTCGTCGCTCGCGCCGACATCGATCCATTTCTCGTCGCTCATTTTGTGCCGGCTCCCCGCAACTCCTTGCGCACCACCAGTTTCAGGCCGGACCAGGTCTCCGATACGGCGCAGACCTTGATATCCACGAATCCGAGCGGCAATGCGATTTCTCGGATCGTATCCTCGGTGATATCGGTCGCAACCCTGGAGGATATCTTGGGCCAGGAAACCCAGACCGGTGTCGCGTCACCCAGCTTACTGCGGTAGGCACGCAGAGCTACCGCAAGCTCGGACCTGCTTGTGGCGAAGTGATGTACGAGGTCCGCTCCGGCTACCGTAGCGCCGACGATCCTGGCGCCGTCGGGCAGCGGCGCCAGGAGTTTGCGATAGTTTGCCGGCGCGTCTATTGCCTGCACCACCATGCCCGCCTTCACGCCGAGCTTCGTGGCCAGCGGTGTGCCCGAATAGCCAGCCATGCGCCGATCGAACCTGCGTCAGGCCCGGCCCTGACCGCGATACAGGAAAGCAACGACTGCGCCGAGCACCAGCATCATGATCGTGTCGTAGGCGATCTGCCTGACAACCAGAATTTCCGGCAGCGGCT
>JANNTO010000184.1:0-2591 GCA_031403675.1 Gammaproteobacteria bacterium
GGTGTCGCCGGTCAGGATCCGAATGTAGTGCTTGCGCATCTTCCCTGAGATGTGAGCGGTCACGAGGTGATCGTTTTTCAGGCGCACGCGGAAGGTCGTATTTGGCAGGGTCTCGACGACCTCGCCATCCATCTGAATTGCTTCTTCCTTCGCCATTACGCCCCTAGCTTGCCCGGAAACCGCGCGGATTGTGCCGCACGGGACCGGTGCGCGCAATGCAATGTCTCATTCGCGCCACATAGGAACCCCGGCAGTGACCAGCGGGGCGAGCAAAGCCTCGAACTCGCAACGATCCAGATTGCGGCTGCCCAGGCTGGTCAGATGCGGACTCGGCATCTGGCAATCGATCAACGGGACCGCAAACCGCCGGCATTCGGCAACCAGTCGTGCCAGTGCGACCTTCGAGGCATCGGTACTGCGCGTGAACATCGATTCGCCGAAGAATACCCGACCCAGTCCGACGCCATAAAGGCCACCGACCAGGCGCTCGCCGTGCCAGGTCTCAAAGGAATGCGCGAGTCCCGCGTGGTGCAAGGCCACGTAAGCCTGGTGCATTTCGCGCGTGATCCAAGTGCCGGACATGCCATGACGCGGCTCGGCGCAGGCTTCGATGACCGCTTCGAAAGCAGTGTCGATGCGCGTCACATAGCCGCGATTCCTGATCGAGCGTGCCAGGCTGCGCGAGATGTGGAACTCGGACGGCAGCAGCACGGCGCGCGGATCGGGCGCCCACCACAGGATGGGCTGTTCGGCCGAGTACCATGGAAACACGCCGTGGCGATAGGCATGGATCAGCCACTCCGGCGTCAGTGCGCCACCCGCCGCGAGCAGCCCGTTCGGTTCGCGGAGTGCGCGCGAAGCCGGCGGCAGGGCCGACGGGTGATCAGTCTTCTGCAGCCATGCAATCCCGGACATCGGCCGGAAGCCTATCCGGGAAGTCCGCACGCCGGAAGGGCAGGTGATTCACTGCCAGGCGCAGCCAGTTGCGGCGCGCTACGCGTTCGCGCACCAGCCATGCGCCGATCGCTTCGGCAAATCGCGGATCAGCGAAGGCGTGCGCCGACCAGACCGGCGTCGGCACGAAGCCACGCAGCAACTTCTGCTCGCCCTGTGTTCCCGGCTCGAATCGCACCAGTCGTTCGCGAATGCAGTACTCAATGCCCCGGTAGTAACACAGTTCGAAATGCAGGCTGTGGTAGTCGCCACTGGCACCCCAGTAGCGTCCGTAAAGCGTATCGCCGCCGCGCAACGATACCGCGCAGGCGATCGGCTCCGCGTCGCGGGTGGCCAGCTCGATCACCAGTCCATCGGGCTGGATCCGCGCCAGTTCTGCCAAGCACGCGCGATTCAGGTAGGGCGCATTGCCGTAGCGCGCAAACGTCCCGGCATGCAGGCGATAAATGGCATCGAGCAGCGGCGCGTCGAGTTCGCCGCCATGCAGCGTCCTGCATTCGATACCGGCCTCGGCGATGCGTCGGCGTTCGCGTCGCAGCTTTTTGCGCTTCTCGGCGGTGAATCCGGCGAGAAAATCCTCGAATGTCTCGTATCCCTCGTTGCGCCAGTGATATTGGATATCGAGTCGCGGCAGCAGGCCCGCCGCGGCCAGTACCGCACGATCCGCGGCGTGCGGGAACAGCACATGCAGCGATGATGCCCCGGACTCGAACATCAGTTCGCGGGCCATGTCGATCAACGCCGTGCGTGCCGCATCGCTATGTGCCAGCAATCTCGGTCCGGTTGCCGGAGTGAATGGCACGGCGCTGACCAGACGCGGGTAATAGTGCTTGCCGGCCCGATGGTAGGCCTCGGCCCAGGTGAAATCGAAGACGAACTCGCCCCATGAATGGTGCTTGAGATAGAGCGGCATCGCACCATCGAGGCGGCCATCGGCGCCGAAGTGCAGCAGATGGTGCGCGTCCCATCCGGTGTCCGGTGTCGCACAGCCGGACCGTTCGAGCGCGAACAGGAACTCGTGGCGCAGCAGTGGTGTGCCATGACCGATCAGTGCATTCCACTGGGCTGCATCGACGTCGGCGAGCGAGCGCGCGATGCGTAGGGTCACCGTCGTGTCAGCCGGCGGCCTGTCGCTCGAGGTAACGGTCGGCATCGAGCGCCGCCATGCACCCGGTGCCCGCGGACGTGACGGCCTGCCGATAGACATGATCCGCGACGTCGCCCGCCGCGAATACGCCCGCGACGCTGGTCGCAGTCGCATCGCCTGCGATCCCGGTCTTGACGGCGATATAGCCGTTCTTCATCTCGAGTTGACCCTGGAACATTTCGGTGTTGGGTGTGTGGCCAACGGCGATGAAGAGACCGGTGACGGCCAGATCGCGGGTCGTGCCGTCGCTGGTCGAGCGCGCGCGCACGCCATTCACGCCCTGCTCGTTGCCGAGTACTTCGACCACTTCGTGATGCCACAGGAAGGACACTTTGCCCCGGTCGGCGAGCGCCTTCAGCCGATCCTGCAGGATAGCTTCGGCGCGCAGTTTGTCGCGACGGTGAATGAGCGTCACGTGTGAGGCCAGATTCGCAAGGTAGATCGCTTCCTCGACGGCAGTATTGCCGCCGCCGACCACGGCGACTGCCTG
>JANNTO010000185.1:0-7905 GCA_031403675.1 Gammaproteobacteria bacterium
GCTGCGGCTTCGGCGCGATCATCCTGCTGCTGGTGCTGAACGAATTCGGCGAGCCGATCCAGCTCGAGCAGGCGAAGGTGGATCTCGATGCGCAGATCGTGAAGATGGAGCGCGAAGTCTTCGACATTCGAGGCCTGGCCCTGGTGCTCGAGCGCGAGCTGCGCGCACGCATTGAACAGCTCTCCGAAGAGCAAAAGCGTGTCGCCCGGTTGCGTGGCGACTTGTCGAGCATCACGGGCAAGCACAAGGCGAGCAGCACCGAAGAGGATTCGCTGAAGAAAATCACCGACCAGCTGACCGACGCACGCCGCGCGCTGATCGACGAGACGCGCGAGCTACAATCGAGCGGGCGCAGGCAGGTCTACAATCAGCCGATCGCGGGCGTGCCGATTGACAGCGAATACGTCATCTTCATCGTGGACACTTCGGGCTCAATGCAGTCGCAGAATTGGCGCTACGCGGAACGCAAGATGGGGGAAGTGCTGAACATCTACCCGAAGCTCAAAGGCATCCAGGTCATGGACGACGAGGGCGGCTACATGTTTACCGAGTACCGCGGCAAGTGGATCCCCGATTCGCCAGCGCGGCGCAAGGCGATCCTCGACCGGTTCCGGCGCTGGCAGGCATTCTCGAACTCGAGCCCGTCGGAAGGCATCATCGCCGCGATCCGGACTTTTTGGACCCGCGATCATCCGATCAGCATTTACGTGTTCGGCGACGAGTTCACCGGGCCCTCGATCCAGGAGGTCGTCGATACTGTCGACCGGATCAACCGCTCGGCCGGCACCGGCGAGCGCCTGGTCCGCATTCATTCGCTCGGATTCCCGATACCGGGCCAATATCCCCAGCACACGAGCATGCGTTACGCGACGTTGATGCGCATTCTCTCGGCGAGAAATGGCGGGGTGTTTGTCGGTCTGCCGGAAGGCGAATCCAACACGCGTCGGAGCAATTAATGAAATCAACTGCACTACGCGCTGGTCTTGTCGGCCTGTTGACGTTGCTGCTGTCGGCCTGCGCGGCGACCAGGCTTTCGACCGAGTCGCAGCTGCCGACACCGCTGCTCGAGAAGCTACCGGTCCGGGTCGGCATCCATTACTCAAAGGAATTCCGCGAGTTCATCCACAAGGAGACCCGCGGCGAGGCCGAATACGAGATCACGCTCGGCCCGGCGCACGTGATGAATCTCGACTGGCTGCTGAAGGCGATGTTCGCCGAATTGGTGCCGGTCGAGGATCCGACGCGGGTCGCCGAACTACAGCTGCCGCTGGTCTTTGTGCTCGAACCGAAGTTCGAGGAATACTCGTTCCTGACACCCAAGGACGTCGCCGGCGAAGCATTCATCGTGACCATCCGCTACCTGCTGGCGCTTTACGACGGCAGCGGCGGCCGCGTCGATTCTTTCGCCTACACCGGCTACGGCCGCGAGAAGGCGGGCTCATTCGCGAGCAAGGAACCGCTTGCCATCGCGACCCAGCGCGCCATGCGTGACGCCGGCGCGAAGGTTGCAGTCGAACTGACCGACCAGGAATCGGTGCGGCTCTTGCTGCGCAATGCCCGGGATCCGGTCCCCGCGTTGCCGGCGGCGGAAGCGCCGGAATCGCAGCCGGTACCGCAGCCGGTACCGCAGCCGTCAGGAACCGCCGGCTGAAACGGTCGACGTATCGGGCGGCGACGTGGGCTCCGCTGGGTGTTCTTCGGGCCATTCGGCTGTGAAGCCGACGTCGTCGGTCGCGAGCGCCTTGCCGTCCACGAAGCGCGGGCTGTAAATCGCGCGGGCGATCGCCCGGCGTGACTGTGCGAGCTGACCTTCCGACATATCGGTCGATACGACCGCGATGTTCTGCGGCTCGCCGGTTTCCGACACGGTCAGGTTGAACACTGCCTTGCGGATGAGGTACTGGCCGGTCACCGTGCTGCGGCCGCGGCCCGCTGCGACCGGGCGCCGGTAGTAGACCAGGCGCGGCACCCGCAGCGGATTACGCGCACCGGTTTCTGCATCGACCGACAGCAACGCCGCGGCCTCCGCATAGTGGGGCAGCGCCAAGGGGGGGCGCAAAGTCGCCTGGTACCAGTCACCGAGTTCGATCAGCGTCTCGATGAGGAGACTGCGCGGCGGATCGGGCGTCGCGCGCAGCAGGTCGAGGGCGGACTGTGCGGACTTCAGGCCGCTGCGATCGGCGGCCATTGGCGGCACCGGCGAATCCAGGAAAGCCTTGCCGATGCCTTCGTTGTTCAAGGACACGACCTCGCCCGTGACGGGATCGCGCGCCGCTTGCGGGCCCTCGAGGGTTTCCGGATACATCGTGTACTGCATCCGGTGCGTGCGGGCGATGCCGACCAGGCTGCTGATCGCCTGCGGATTGAATCCGCCGCTTTCCTTCATGCTGACGTCGCGAGCGCGCAGGTACATCAGGCGCGCCGAGATGTAATCGCGCACCTCCTCATAGAAGCTCGCAAGTTTCAGGATGGCCGGCAGCGTGCGCTCTTCGCCATAACCGAAATTCTGTTCCGCGATCCTGATCGCATACAGGCGCTCGCGCTCGACCCCCGGGAAATCGTTGATCGCGAGCAGGCTTTCCGCCGCCCGGTCGATCAGCGGCAACTGCGCCAGGTTGAACAGGCCATCGGCGCGGCGGCTGACCGCCAGCGCGCGTTCCAGCAGCAGCGCCGCCACGTCGTGCTGGTCGAGCGCTGCATGGACGGCGCCGAGTCCCGCGAGCGGCACGATCATCCGGCGCGACGAAATCCCCTGCGTCGACTCCAGCAGTTCGAGCGATTTACGGTAGCTATCGCCGGCGGCAGCGTACTCGCCGAGCTGGTACTGGGTCGCAGCCAGGTTGTTGTAGGCGATCGGCAGTTCGTAATCGCGTTCCGGATCGATTTCGGAAAGCTCGACGACGCGCTTTGCAAGTGGCAGCGCCTCCTCGAATCGGCCGATTTCGTACCAGCCCCGGAATTGATCGTAAGTCTCCATACGCGGATCGAGCGCGAGGATGGGCGCGGGATCGCCTGCTACCGGCGCGACCGATTCGGTGCCTGCGGCCCCGGATGGGGCGGCAGTGGACAGCATCAGCAATGCGAGTACCGCGATCATGCTGGAACGATAGACCATCGACGGCGAGTCATGTTCCTGCCGGTCACCACCGGGCCGTCAGCGGGCGCCCGATGGGCGCTCAAAGACCGCAATCAGTCCACCTGCAGCGATCGCCAGCAGCGGATCCGTGATCTCCGCGGTGTGTCCAGGCAGCCAGGTCTGGAGCAGTTCGATCGAGAACACCAGGCCGGCACCCATGGCCGTTGCGGCCAGCACTGAAAGGCCGCTCCGCGCCAGCAGCCAGACCAATGCCCCATCGGTAAAGCAGCGCAGAAACATGTCGGTCAGGTTGGTCGCGCGGTATTGGGTCAGGGATTCGCCGAACGGCACCAGCGCGAACCGGTCCTGGGCCAGTTGGAAGTCGAACGGCGCCAGGCCCTGGATCGCAATCAGTACGATCAATGCCGCGGCGAGCAAGCTCGCGGCTCGCTCGACCGGCAGGCGCAACAATGGATACGACAAGGCAATGGCCACGGTCATTCCGACAATCTCTGCGGGTTCAAGCGCGAGGCCGGCGAACAGGATCCGGCCAGCCAGCACCGCCGCCATCGAAATGCCAACCAGCGTCAGCGTGCGCCCCGGCGCAAGGCGCTCACAGACCGGTACCAGCACGAGCCAGGCAAGCGCATGCGGCAGGACGGCGCCCGGCACCAGCCAGCCACCCTCGGCGAGTGGCGCGAATGAGCCGATCCACTTGGCGGGATCGAACACCAGTGCGAACGGCGCGAGTCGGTAGCCGATCCAGGACAACAGCAACGCCGTTGCAACCGGATGCCGCAGCAGGCCGGCCAGCGCCGATCCATGCAGCCGCCGGTGCGTTGCGGCAATCGCGATCGCGATCCAGGCGCCGGCAAAGGCGCCGACCGTGTTGTAGGCAAGGTCGGCAAGGCTCGCGACGCGCCGGGTTTCGTATAGCTGCGTGAACTCGATCGTGAACGACAATGCCGCGGCGGCGAATGTTGCCGTGATTGCGGCCAGCAGACCGCCGAGTTGCCCCACCAACATCCAGGTGAGACAGGCCCCAAGTGGCAGGTACAGGAGCACGTTTGCTGCGATGTCGCTCCGGGTCGTGCGCGCGAACGACAACCGCTTCATCAGTTCGAACGGATTCGCACCAGCCACGGGCGCGAAGCTGAACGGATACAGCGAGCCGTAGGCGATCAGGAATGCGATGACCGCCAGCAGCCAGGCCGCGATGCGGCGATTCGGGTCTGCCATCGATTGAGTGTAACGGCCCGGCGTCCGTTATCCGAGATTGACCGTGCGCCGCAGCGCCAGAATCTCCACGTTGCGCAGCGTGCGGAAATGCCCGGTCGGCAACCTGCCGAGCTGCAGCGGTCCGAGCGCGATGCGCTCGAGGCTCTTGACCTTGATGCCGACGCGGGCGAACAAGCGCCGGATTTCTCGATTTTGACCTTCATGCAAGGTGATCGAGACCAGCGACAGGTCGCCGCGGTGCCGGTCTTTCATTTGCCGGAGCACCCGCACCTGTTTCAGTTGCGCGCGCTTTGCGCCGCCGCCCGGCGAACCGACATCGGCGAGGAACATGCCCCTGCCGAGGCGGGCCAGCGCGGCATGCGACAACTCACCCTGCACGGCGACCCGATACTCCTTGGCGACGCCATGGGTTGGATGCGCGAGCCGGTGCGCGAGTTCGCCGTCATTGGTGAGCAGCACGAGTCCGGTCGAATCCGCATCGAGACGTCCAACCGGGTACACGCGATCGCCCTTGGGCACGCCGGCGCGAACCATGTCGACGACATTCGCCCGACCACCCGGATCGCGTGCCGTCGAAATCACGCCACGCGGCTTGTTGAGCATCAAGTACAGCCGTGCGCGCGGTTGCGCGGCGGAACGCTGGCGTGTATCGACGACCGCGCCGTCGAATTCGATCAGGTCGCGCGCCGCGTCGACCAGACAGGGCAGTTCCAACACCAGTCGCCCGTTGACGCGCGCGCGTCCGGCGCGGATCGCGAATTCGCAATCGCGTCGTGAGGCGATTCCTGCATCTGCGAGCACTTTTTGCAGGCGCTCGCCGCTGTCGCGCGAGGTCTCCACACGGACTTCCGGTCGCCGCGGACGCTTACTGGGTAACCGGTCTGGGAATCGGGGATCGCGCAATGAAGCCTGCCTGTCGAAATTTCTTACGCTTTGGACATAATCTGGCGGACCCGGTCGCCGGGGCTGCTTACAAGCTATTGATAGTAAAGAACCTGGGGCGACTTGGCACGCAAGTTGTCTCTTTCAGCACCAGACTGGGGATGCTGGGCACGATCCCGAAAGAACCAGCCGTCTTGTTGGACGGCAAAGGTGAGGGGAAGGAAACGGTGGGCATGGCCACCGCGAGGGGAGTCAGTCTTCGGGCAGGACCCGCAAGCAGACTGAATCGAATAACGACAATGCAGCCGGACCACCGGCGCGACGACGAACCAAAGAGGGACCTGGCCCCGCCGCAAGGCGGGGTTTTTGTTTAAAAAAAGGGACATCCCCTTTTGAGCCCAAAAGGGGATGTCCCTTTTTAAGCCGGCCCGGTCGCCGCCAGTCCTTCCGTACCCGAGGCACCCCAGTCTGCCGGGTTTGGTCGGTTTGCCGTCGGCGACCAGTACCGACGACCGCAGTTTCGGGGGCTCGCGCTGAACCCAAACTGAATAAAACGCCGGCGCGCCAATGGCAAACGGCCCGGAGCCTTGCGGCGCCGGACCGTCGTTCAGAACGCAGATCGCCGGACGATTCGGTTTATGCGTCGGGCTTCGACACCCAGACCTTGCACCAGCCCGCGGCTTTGACCGTCTTGTTCGGGAAGATCGTGCAGGCGCCGTCCGCAGCGCCGGCCTTGCCGGTGTACTGAATGCAGTTCGCGCAGCGCTGACCCGCCTTGAAAGTCGGGTTCGTAGCCGGATCGACATCCTTGGCGTCGGTCGCGTAACCCAGCGATTTTGCGGCCGGATCGTTCTCCGACAGGGGTTCTGTTGCATAGGCGCGCTGCGCGATCAGGGTAGCAGCCGGTACTGCGGCGATACTGATGAGCGCTCCCTGCAGCAACTGGCGCCGGGAAAGTTTCTCGTCGGTCATGTCTTGAAAGCTCCTGGATGGGGACGTCGGGGTGCCGTCCGAATCTTCGGCGCCATTATCTCAATTTCCCGCGTCTGTTGCGTCAAATGAGAACGATTCCTGACTGCCCTCTCGGGGTACCGGCGGTTGATTTGCTAGACTTTCGGCGGGCCTGTAGCTCAGTGGTTAGAGCAGGGGACTCATCTTTTTGGGAAAGGTGCCTCGAACCCGAAAGGGCTCGAGTGGACGGGACGAATTCAGGGAAACCTTCCAGCGCCTGGGGCGGCTGATGGCAATCCTGAGCCAAGCCGGCGGTACACCGCCGGACGGTGCAGAGACTACCTGAGGGCTTTAGCGCCCTTGATGACAGGCATGAGCGTCCCGCACCCTCACGGCGATTGAATGCCGCGGGTGAAGAGATAGTCCACGCCTGCCGGAAACGGCAGGGCCACGTGAATCCCTTGGTCCTGGGTTCGAATCCCAGCGGGCCCACCAATTTTCGATGCCACTTCGAGCGTGGCGTCAGCGCAACGTTTACGCTGGACTTGCGGGAATTACCGAATGAAGAGACACTAATGCGTACAACACGCCCGGGAAAGGGCACTTTAACAGGGGCAGGATCATGAACAGGTATTTCCGACCGCGACCCACGTCTTTGGTGGCCGCAGCGGTAGCGCTCGCAATTAGCAGCGTGGCCGTCGCGCAGTCCGCGCTGGTTGAAGTGGTGGTGACCGGTACCCGTAAGGCGGGGACGTCACCGACGGAATCACTTTCACCGGTGGACGTGATCAACGGTGGCGCAATCAGTCAGCAAGGGTCGTTTGACCTGACCGATTCGCTGACCAAGATCAGCCCCGCGCTGAACACACAGCGCTACCCGATTGCCGACGGAACATCATTCATCCGCCCGGTCAGTCTGCGCAATCTTTCACCCGACCAGACCCTGGTGCTGGTCAATGGGGCCCGCCGCCACCGTTCGGCGCTGGTCAATTTGCAGCTGGCACCACTGGGAAGTGTCAATCAGGGCTCGCAGGGTGTGGACTGGTCCACGTTTCCCGCGGCCGCCATCGAGCGGATAGAAATTCTGCGTGACGGCGCTTCCGCGCAGTACGGATCGGACGCCATTGCCGGCGTCGTCAACGTCATCATGAAAGACGCCAGTGAAGGCGGTTCGCTGTCGGCACAGTTCGGCGAGTATTCGGATAACGACGGCGAGCGCGTCTCGGTCAGCGGCAACATCGGGCTTCCGCTCACGGACGCCGGGTTCGTGAACATCACGGCCGAGTACTCCAGCGCCGATGAGACTTCACGTGGTGCTGCCCGACCGGACGCCGCGGCGATCGGGGCAATTGTTGGCTCCGACCTGGTGCCCGAAGAAGGGCTCGGGCAACGCTGGGGCGATCCAAATGTCGACGCAATGAAAGTCTTCGTCAACGCAGGATTTTCGGTGAACGACCGGCTCGAGCTGTACGGCAACGCCAATTACATGGATAACGAGACGATCTCCGATTTCTTCTATCGCCGGCCGGTCCTGCCGACGGCAGCCGACCAGCTGGCAGCAGGCTCAGCGCGCGGCACGCTGCAGGTCGACAGCAACAGTGATGGCGTGCCGGATCCCGCGACGTTGGCGCAGGTTGCAGCCATTACCGGCCAAGGGTTGAATCCGGCCGACTATCTGACGGCCAATGCCGGCAGCCCTAGCGGGTACGTACTGCGCAATCCGATCCACACCCTGTTCCCGGGCGGATACAACCCGG
>JANNTO010000186.1:0-3812 GCA_031403675.1 Gammaproteobacteria bacterium
CGAGTCTGATCGTATTTTGCAGTGTCAGTTTGCTGGGCGATCGTCACGCCAGCAGCAACTAGTGATCACTTCACGCCGTGCAACAAGCGCTGGATCAACGGCGCGATCAGGAACAACACGGCGCCCGAGCCGACCAGGGCCCAGAAACCGAAGGTGTAACCCGACAGCGCCGAGCTCGTGGTCATGCCGGTCTCGCCGCTCACCACGCTAGCGAAGATGCCGGAGAGATTGTTGCCGATTCCGGTCGAGAGGAACCAACCGCCCATGCCGAGGCCGACCAGTCGTACCGGAGCGAGCTTGGTCACCATCGACAGACCTATCGGCGACAGACACAACTCGCCGACCGACTGGATGAGGTAGACGGTAACCAAGGTCCAGAACGGAATCTTGCCCGTGTCGCTCACCAGGCTCGACAACGCGAACATCAGCAACAGGAAAGCGAAGCCGTTGAACAGCAAGCCAAGACCGAACTTGCGCGGGATCGATGGGTTGGCGTTGCGTCTTGCCATCCAGACCCATAACCAGGCGATGACCGGCGCGAGCACAATGATCGCAAGCGCGTTGATCGACTGGAACCAGGCAGTCGGGAAAATAAAGCCACGCAGATCGCGGTTGACAATCTGGTCGGCGAGGAAGGTGAACGAGCTGCCAGCCTGCTCAAAGAACATCCAAAACAGGATGTTGAAGGCGAAGATGATCAGCATCGCAATGGTCTTGTCGCGCGCCACCGCGCCATCGCGGATGCCTTCGACCATCAGCATCGCGGCAAGACCGACGAACATCGCGGTCAGCACGTATTGCAGCGTCTCGCCGCCGAGCGCAAGCAGCGAGTAGACCACCGGGATCGCGCCAAGCGCGCCGATTGCCACGTAGGCCACGCGTGCGCGGCCTGGCGCTTCCGCCGGCGGCATACCGATGCCCTTTAGCTGACTCCGACCGAAGTAAAACCACACCAAGCTGATCAACATGCCGACGCCGGCCGCGCCGAATACGTACTGGTAGGCCGGCGCCGCATCGGTGCCAAACACCGCGCTCGCCAGCCAGCCGGTGATGATCGGCGCGATGAACGCGCCCATGTTGATGCCCATGTAGAAGATCGTGAAGCCCGAGTCGCGGCGCTCATCGGACACCGAGTAGAGCTTGCCAACCATGGTCGAGATGTTTGGCTTGAACAGCCCGTTGCCGACGATGATGGTTGCGAGACCGAACTTGAACAGCATTGGGTCCGGCATCGTGATCATGAACAGGCCGGTGGCCATGAACACGGCCCCGAGCAGGATCGAGCGCTGGTAGCCGATGATCTTGTCGGCGACATAACCGCCGAAGATCGCGCCGGCATATACGAGTGCGAGGTAGGAGCCGTAGGTGAGGTTGGCGTCGGCCTGGCCCGACTGCTCACCACCGTGGAACTGCGCCACGATGTAGAGCACCAGGGCCCAGCGGATGCCGTAGAACGCGAAGCGTTCCCAGAATTCCGACATGAACAACATCCACAGCGGGCCGGGGTGGCCCATGACCTGCTTGAACTCGCGGATCGAGCCCTGGTCATGCGTATTCGTGGCTCCGCTCATGCGGTCTCTCCTGGTGGGGTTTGCGGAAACCCGCTTGGTGTAACTGCTGGGCGCGCCTGTGTCAAAGCCAATCGCGCATTTGCATCACCGGCTGTGCTATAAATAATTGATTCCGACTCCGCCTCTTGGGGCATCGGATCCTGCATTCAAAATTGAGGGGAGTCGATCATGCGTCAAGTTTCATTCAGGCTTACACCCGTCGTAGCGCTTCTTTGGGCCGGGTTTGCGATCGTCGGGGCGAGTCCGGTGGCCCGTGGTCAAGAGGCCGCCCCTACGGCGGCTCCGATTGCAGTCGGCATACTTGCCCCAGGCGTGACCGCCGAGGTCCTTGCCGCTGCCCCGTCCACCGTCGCGCCGGGCCAGACCGTGTACGTCGCCCGTTTCGTGTTCCAGCCAGGCGCTGAGATTTTCCCCCATAGCCATCCAGGAACCACGGTGCTGGGCGTTGTTTCCGGCGCTTTTGGATGGACGCTCAAGGCCGGCACTGCTCATGTCATTCGTGGCGCAGGCGCAGGTGCTGCCGGGCCGGTTGAAGATCTGACCGCGCCGGGCACGGACGTCATCTTGAAAGCGGGCGATGCCATCTATTACGAGGCTGACGTGTCACACACGGCACGTGGGGCTGGCGACACAGAGGCAGTGATCCTTGGCTCGCTGGTGCTCGCGGCGGGAGCCCCGCTTTTGATGCCGTCCGACATGAAGATGGACGCGCCGACGTCCTAGCCTGGCTACCGGAACATTCCGCGCCAGTTTTGCCCGCGATTTCGGACATGGGAGCCGGCCGGCAAGCAGCGTCGAGTCACACGAAGCAAACCTCTGACTGGCAGCAAAAACACCATGCAGCACCCCGCGGCTGCAACCCGTGAGCCATAAGGATTGCGAAATGAGTGCACGCGATGCCAAATATATTTTCAAGGCACGTGACAAACCCTCGTTGCCGCTGATAAACGTACCGCTGATTGAAGCGACCGACGATTCGATACAAGGGTACGGCTGCCTGGTCGATGATCCCGATAGGTTTCAAATTGAGATTGTCCAATGGCCAGCGCAGGGTTGGCGGCCATTAGACGACCTCACCGGAATTGACGGCGGCTACGTGGAAGGCATTTTCCGCGGTGACTGGGACGGCGATGTTCTGATGGGGCGCAGCGAGGCAGTGGACGGTCACTTTGTGCTGGGTTGGAGCTGTGATCCGCAGCTGGCCAGAACGGGTACTGCGTCGGTAGCGCGCGAACAGGTCTTGCTTTGGCACTTGAACTACCATCCAGACGGCGGGCAGCTCTTTTATCCATTGGACAAGAAACCGTTTGTTGTTCCGGCTGCACTACCCGGTGACGATATCAAACCCGAACAGGTAGTCGCTTTTTGGTGTGACGGTACTCGAGGCTTCTATATTCGCCCCAATGTCTGGCATGAAGGAATTTTTCCGATCGAGGATTCACAACGCTTTCTCAATCGGCAGGGACGCGTACATGGGCGCGTCAGTTGCGACCTCGCAGCGGAATTTTCTGCTTATTTGTCGGTGCCATTGGCGCTATAGGAAAGCGGATTGCGCGCCGTGACGAGCGCCGAAAACGGCACCAGGCGCTGGGCCTGTTCGTCCCAGAGCCGGAGCCGCGCCGCGCGCAGGCTGGTCCAGAGCGACAGGCGCTGAGCCCGTTGCAGGCGCGGGTGCGAGTTAAAGCACTCGCGCAGCCGGTAGTTCGGCACCCGACTCGCCAGGTGATGCAGGTGGTGGTAGCCGATATTGCCACTGAACCAGTGCAGGATTGCCGGCAGATCGTAGTAGGAGCTGCCCACGATGGCCGAGCGCTCGACATTCCAGGCACCACTCTTGGCCCAATAGGTGCTCTCGAACTGGTGTTGGACATAGAAGAGCCAGACGCCGGCTGCTCCCGCCAGCACCACGCGGCTCGCTGTGCTCGACCTTCCTGAGGCAAATGCAATGCGCGCCCCAGGCGAGGCGACCGGATTGATGGCGCTCGATTCGCGGTTACCGAAACACATCCGGATCGCGACGGTTGATGACCACGAAGGTAAAAATGCAAACAAACGAAATCGACAACCACGCGATGTCGAGCGAGCCGCCCTGTGTGGCTGGAAAAGCCATGCGAGATACGACACCCAGAGTGATGACGACCATTCCGATTGAAAGTAGTCCGATCAACCGAGCATTCGGATAACGTTCCTTGAGGCTTTGCGAGAGCGAACCACGGAAAACATACCCGAAGTAAAGACCGG
>JANNTO010000187.1:0-2885 GCA_031403675.1 Gammaproteobacteria bacterium
GTCCCGGTCACGTTGATGGGGCTCATCGCCCCGGTGACTCTGGTGGGCGCACTGGTATTCCACTGCGTGGATGTGCTGACCGGCATCACGATGGCGCAGATCGTCAGGCCCGGAGCGCCGGTCCTGTTCGGCGGAGCACCCGCCACCTTCCACATGAAGATGGCCAGCGCGCCGATGGCCGCGATCGAGGCACAACATCTGAATGTCGGCTACGTCGCGATCGCCAAGTCGCTGGGCCTGCCGACCCAGGCCTACATGGCGCTCAGCGACGGCAAGTTCCTCGATGCCCAGGCGGGAGCTGAAACCATGACGAGCGCGATGCTTGCCGCACTCGCGGGCGTCAACTCGGTGTCGGGTCCCGGCATGCTCGATTTCGTCCTGACCTTCAGTCTGCCGAAGCTGGTTTTCGACAACGAGGTTTGTGGCCAGTGCCTGCATTTCGTGCGCGAGATCCGCGTGACCGAGGATCTGCCGGCGATGGACCTCGTGAGTTACCTGCGGGAGAACGACCACCTGATCACGGCACCGCACACGCTGAAATACTGGCCGCAGGAGTTGTACCTGACCGATCCAGTGTTCGACCGGGACAATCGTGAGAACTGGGTCAAGGCCGGATCGAAGGAGCTCTATCAGCGCGCCTGCGAACAGGTGGATCGGCGGCTCGCAGCGTATGTGCCCTTCGATACCGATGCGGCGATCGACGCGGAGATGCGCCGCCTGATCATCGCCGGCCTGCACGAGCAGACCGAACTGCCCATGCTGCCGCCACCACCCGAGCATGTTGCAACCGCAGCCATCGCCGGCCGCCGCGGCCGCATCGGACGGCGGCGCCCCTGAGGCGCGAGTCAGGATTCGTCGAGCAGGAGGTACTCGCGGAATTCGCCGCGCATGCAGTGATTCGAGCTCGACGACGAGCCATAGCCGCCCACGTTCAGCAGGGCGAGCAGATCGCCCTCCGCCAGCACCGGCAGTTCCACGTCTTCAGCGAGCAGGTCGAGCGCCTCGTTGATGTTGCCAGCGATGGTCACGCGCTCCAGCGGCGCACCGGCGACGCGGCAGAGCGGCGCGACGATGAATGGCGTCTGGTAGTAGGCGGCGAGGTTCTGGATATTGAAGCCCGCGTCCACGCCAACGAAACGCGTGCCCCCTTTCTCCTCCACCGTGTTGACGCAGGCGAGCAGCACGCCCGCGTCCTTCACGAGGTAGTCGCCGGGCTCGATCTGGACGCGCACGCCGCGGTGGGCCAGGCGACGTGCAACGATCGCCGCCCAACGCCCGAGGTCGATGGCGATGTCCGTTTCGACCAGCCGTACACCGAAGCCGCCGCCGATATTGACCGTGCGCATCCCGGGATGTACATCGAGCAGCGCGCCGACTCGCGCCAGCACCGCGTCGAGCGAATCGAGCGCATCGCCGAGATAGCCGCTGCCGAGATGGAAATGCAGCGCCTCGACGCGCAGCCCTGAAGCGCGCGCCAACTCCATCGCTTCCTCGAAACGGTCGGGATAGATGCCGAACTTGGTCGCCTTCTCGCCGGCGTACCGCAGCTTGTCGTTGTAGCCCGCGCCCACCCCTGGATTGATACGGATACCGATGCGCCGTCCAGGACAGCGTCGACCGAGGCGCCGGATCGTGGAGAGTGCATCGCAATTGATGTGCACACCGGGATGGCGTTGCAGGCAGTCGAGATCGCTTTCTGACACGGATGTACCGGTGAAAGAAATCTGGGCCTCCTCGAAACCGAGTTGGCGCGCATAGCGCATTTCCGCTGGCGAACAGACATCGATGCCGCAGTATCCGAACTGCTTCAGGTTGGCGACCAGCGGCGCGTAGCGATTGGCCTTGATCGCATAGAAGGCGTCATGCTGAACGCCCTCTGCATCGAGCGCAGCCCGCAGCCGCAGCAGGTTGTCACGCACGCGTGCCGCGCGATAGACGAATGTCGGCGTGCCCGCCGCGGCAAACGTGGCGAGGTCGCGCCCGCCAAGATGGAGCCGCCCGTCGCGATAGCACAGGTCATCGCGCTCCCACCACAGCCTCTCACCTGGCATCCCGGTCTCCGCGCTAACGATGGCACATCTGTACCGGATGCTATGCAGGTGGGCGCCGCGCCGCAACTCCCGCCGAACAAGTCTGTGGCCTGCGTGATCGGCTGGGCGCACACGCGACGATTGGCGTCGATCAACGCCGGAGGCGCCTACTGGCGCTTGCGCGTGTGCTTGCGCGTCATGCGCGCCAACGCATCCTCGCCGAGCGGGGCCTTGTGCTTGACACGGAAGCTGTCCGCCCATTCGCGGTTGAAGTCACGCTGGAAACGCCAGTTCAACGCGACCGTGACCAGCATCGCGATCAACGCACCCAGGCTCGCAAGCGCCATGTCCCGGTGAGCGTCCCAGACGTCGCCCTGGGTGCCGAGATAGGCTTGGCCAAGGCCGCCGCCGAACAATGTTGCTACCAGCCACTCGAGCAATTCGAAGAGCATTGAAGTCGACATCGTCAGGTCGAGCGGCAGGAAGTACCCCCAGAATCCGCGCACGTCGGCCACGCGCAGGAAAATCTCGCGTATGGGGTAGGCGAGCAGCAGTCCATAGGCGAAGTGAACCAGGCGATCGAAGTGATTGCGCTCCCAGCCCATGACACTGTTGAGCGTCGCGCCGGTGAAATCCAGGTACCACTGGTCGTAAGGAACTTCCGCGTAGCTGTAGTGTGCGCCGACCTGGTGCAGGCACATGAAGACGAATATCAGCGTGTAGGAGACGCGAGAGAACAGCAGCTTGCGATGGAAGATAGCGAGAAAGGCCACCGCCGCAAAGACCAGCAAATTCTCGGTCCACCAGACGTCGCGATGCTGCGGTTCGACTGCCAGGAACAGCCACCAGACCGCG
>JANNTO010000188.1:0-12529 GCA_031403675.1 Gammaproteobacteria bacterium
ATCGGCACCGGATTCGGATAGACCCCGGCCGCCACCAGGCCCGCAACATGCGCCATATCAACCACGAACCAGGCTCCGACCGCGTCAGCAATGACACGGAATCGCTGCCAGTCGACCACCCGCGAATAGGCCGAGAATCCCGCCACGATCATTTTCGGCCGATGCTCCCGTGCCAACCGCTCGACTTCTGCATAGTCGATTTCACCACTGGCCGGGTCGAGGCCGTACTGCACGGCATTGAAGATCTTGCCGGAGAAATTGACCTTGGCGCCGTGGGTCAGGTGGCCGCCATGGGCGAGGCTCATGCCGAGCAGCGTGTCGCCGGGCGTGATCAGCGCGAGATAGACCGCCGCATTGGCCTGGGAGCCCGAATGTGGCTGCACATTTGCATAAGCCGCTCCGAACAGTTTTTTCGCGCGCTCGATCGCGAGTTCTTCGGCTTTGTCGACCTGTTCGCAGCCGCCGTAGTAACGCTTGCCGGGATAACCCTCGGCGTACTTGTTGGTCAGCACCGAACCCTGGGCCTCGAGCACCCGCGGGCTCGCATAATTTTCGGACGCGATCAGCTCGAGATGCTGTTCCTGCCGCAGCCGCTCGGCGGCAATGACTGACGCGAGTTGCGGATCGAACTCCTGGATACTTGCGCGCGGGTCGAACATGTAGCGGCGGAGTCTAACCGAAAGCCGCCCGCCTACGCCGCCTCGACAAATGACAGAACCACACGGGTCCAGGCGAGTGCGATATTGCGGCGGTTATAGCCACCGCCGCCGACACCGAGGATGCGCCCTTCGGCATGGCGGTCGGCGATCCGGCACAGCTGCCGGGCGGCGTGCGCATGCGCTGCTTCGGTCAGCCGCAGGTGGGTGATCGGGTCGCCCGCGAGACTGTCCGCGCCGCACTGGAACAGCACGAACTGCGGCTGATGCCGTTCCAGGTGGGCTTCGACCGCGGGCCAGGCCGCCATGAATTCCTGGTCGCCGGCGCCCGCCGGCAGCGGCAGATTCAACTTGGTGCCGCGTGCCGGACCGAGGCCGGTCTCCTCGGCCGCGCCGGTGCCCGGATAGAGGGACCGGCCGTCCTCGTGCAGGTCGGCGAAAATCACAGTGGCATCGTCCTCGAACGCGTAGAACACGCCGTCGCCGTGATGCGCGTCGATATCGACGTACGCAATGCGCGTCAGCCCATGCTCGGACTTCAGGTGCTCGATGACGACACCGCAATCGTTGAACACGCAGAATCCGGCCGCATGGCCGCGCCCCGCATGGTGCAGACCCGCGATCGGAACGAAGGCGCGCTTCGCTGCCCCGCTCATCAGCGCCGCGGTCGCAACCAGCGCGCTGCCTACGACATCGGCTGCCGCCTCAAACACGCCCTTCCACGCGGGCGTATCGCCGCCGTCGAGGAAACCCTCGCCCGTGATCGAGCGCGCCTGGACCAGGTCGAGGTACTCGGGCCGATGAAACAACTCGAGTTCCCGGCGGGACGCCGCACGCGGCGCCAGCATGCGCACCCGGCGGTCGAGGCCCAGCGCCACGAGTTCGCGGCTGAATGCTTCGTGCCGGTCCGGACCAAAGGGGTGGCCGTCGCCAAATGCGTAGCGGGCGAGTCGCTCGCCAGCAACGACACAGGTGCCTGATTCGCCGTTATCTGCCAAGCGCTGCTGCCACGCGGGTGGAAAGTGCCAATTGAGCCTAGCACAACGGCTTCGCAGCGCCGTCTGGCGGCGGAAGCCCGCATCGCAGATAATCCGCGGCCCCGCGGTCTGGTGGTTGGCATGGCCCAGTACATCTACACGATGATCCGTGTCGGCAAGATCGTGCCGCCGAAGCGCCACATCCTGCGCGACATCTCGCTGTCATTTTTTCCCGGCGCCAAGATCGGCGTGCTGGGCCTGAATGGCTCGGGCAAGTCGACACTGCTGCGCATCATGGCCGGCACGGATACCGACATCGAGGGCGAAGCGCGTCCGCAGCCCGGCATCAAGATCGGGCTACTGCCACAGGAACCGCAACTCGACCCGCTCAGCGACGTGCGCGGGATCGTCGAGGAATCGGTCCAGCCGGTGAAGGATGCGCTCGCGCGCCTTGAGCAGGTTTACGCGCTCTACAGCGAGCCCGATGCCGATTTCGACCGGCTGGCTTCCGAACAGGGGCAACTCGAGTCATTTCTCGCGACCGTCGACGGACACAATCTGGAACGGCAACTCGACATCGCGGCGGATGCGCTGCGCCTGCCGCCCTGGGATGCAAAGGTGTCGCAATTGTCCGGCGGCGAACGACGCCGCGTCGCGTTGTGCCGGCTGCTGCTGTCGAAGCCGGACATGCTGCTGCTCGATGAACCCACCAATCACCTTGACGCGGAATCGGTGGCCTGGCTCGAGAAATATCTCGAACAGTATCCAAGCACCGTCATCTGCGTGACCCACGATCGCTACTTCCTCGACAATGTCGCCGGCTGGATCCTTGAACTCGACCGCGGCCATGGGATTCCGTGGCAGGGCAACTATTCGTCCTGGCTCGAGCAAAAGGAGCGGCGCCTCGCGCAGGAGGAGAAACAGCAGGAGGGGCTGCGTCGCACGCTCGCGCACGAACTTGAATGGGTCCGTGCCAATCCGAAAGCGCGCCAGGCGAAAAGCAAGGCGCGGTTACGCCAGTTCGACGAGTTGTCCTCGGTCGAATTCCAGGCCCGCAACGAGACCAACGAGATCTACATCCCGCCCGGCCCGCGGCTCGGCGACCTGGTGATCGAGGTCGAGCACCTGCGCAAGGCCTACGGCGAGCGGCTCCTGATCGACGACCTGTCGTTCCGGCTGCCGGCAGGCGCCATCGTCGGCATCATCGGGCCGAACGGTGCGGGCAAGACCACGCTGTTCCGGATGCTGACCGGCACGGACCAACCGGATGCCGGCAGCGTCCGTGTGGGGCTGACCGTCCAGCTCGCACATGTGGATCAATCGCGCGACATCCTCGATAACAGCAAGACCGTCTGGCAGGAGATTTCCGGCGGTCTCGACATCATCAAGGTCGGCAATTACGAAACGGCATCGCGCAGCTACGTCGGCCGCTTCAATTTCCGCGGCAACCAGCAACAGCAACAGATCGGCGAACTGTCGGGCGGCGAGCGCAATCGTGTGCACCTCGCCAAGCTGCTGAAGAGCGGCGCGAATGTCCTGCTGCTGGACGAGCCGACCAACGACCTGGACGTCGAGACACTGCGCGCGCTCGAGGAAGCCCTGCTGAGTTTCCCGGGTTGTGCGGTCGTCATCTCCCACGATCGCTGGTTCCTCGACCGCATCGCGACCCACATCCTGGCGTTCGAAGGCGACAGCGAAGTGGCCTGGTTCGAAGGCAATTACCAGGACTACGTCGCTGACCTGCGGCGGCGCAAGGGTGATCAGGCCGACCAACCGCATCGCCTGCGCTACAAGCCGTTGCACGCATAGGGGACTGTCCCCTTTTCCGTTTTTGGAAAAGGGGACTGTCCCCTGTTCCTGCTAGACTTGCCCGCATATGGCGGTTTTCATCGACTCGGCGGGCCGACTGCATCACGACCAGGAAAGCGGGCTCGCGCTCAATTGCCCGCATTGCCAGGTGCTCGCGCACATCACTCCGGTCTCGGTGCCGGATTTCAATGCGCTGCAGCAGCACAAGCCCGCCCAGGTCGGCCTCGTGTATCGCTGCGAAGCCTGCAATGCACCGATCTTCCTGCGCTTTCCGGTCAAGCTCTATGGCGGCAGCCGCGTCGAGCTCGCGCCCAACTTTGTCGAACTGGAGCGGCCGCGGGAACGCTTCAATTTCACCTATTTGCCGGAAGACACGGAGTTGCTGCTGAAGGAAGCATTTATCTGCTTCTCCGCGGCCTGCTACAACTCGTTTGCCTCGATGTGCCGACGGGTCGCGCAATGTGTGTTCGCGGATCTCGGCGAGAACGGCAAGCTGGAGCTGTACGACGAGTTGGCCAATATCCGGAAGCTTGCCGAACTCGACGACCAGTCATTCATGGTGATCAAGAAGATCCTGTTCGACATCGACGAGCAGGGGCGCTCGAGCCTGCCGGTGATCGACGCATTCCAGGCGGGCGTACTGCTCGAGGTGCTCAAGGACCTGCTGTACCAGGCTTATGTACGCCGCGGCCGGCTGCAACAGGCGATGATGGTGCGGCGCTATTTTGCCGAGGACTCTGCCAAGGTCACGCCACTGCCCGGCGCGCGTTCCTGACGCGCATTCCTCAGCCGAGCCAGACCCGCGCATTGCGGAACATCCGCATCCAGCCGCTGTCCTCGCCCGCTCCCGCCGGATACCAGGAATTCTGCACGGTGCGGAACACGCGTTCCGGGTGCGGCATCATGATCGTCACGCGCCCGTCGCCGGACGTCAGACCCGCAATTCCCTGGGGCGAACCATTGGGATTGGCGGGATAGCGCGTGGCCGCGCGGCCGTGATGGTCGACGAATCTCATGACGGTCAGCGCGGCGCACGTCCGTTGGTCCTCCGCACTGCGGAATTCGGCCCGGCCTTCGCCATGCGCAACTGCGATCGGCAGCCTCGATCCGGCCATCCCGGTGAAGAATGGCGAGCGCGTGTCGGCAATTTCAACCAGCGACAGCCGGCCTTCGAATTGCTCCGAGCGGTTGCGCAGGAAGCGCGGCCAGCTGCCGGCGCCCGGTATCAGTTCGGCTAGCGCCGCGAGCATCTGACAGCCATTGCAGACACCGAGCGTGAAGCGATCGGCGCGCTGGAACCATTCCTCGAACAGTTCGCGCGCGCGTGAATTGAACAGGATCGACTTGGCCCAGCCCGCGCCCGCACCGAGCACGTCGCCATAGCTGAATCCACCGCAGGCGACCAGGCCACGGAATCCGTCGAGCGTTGCGCCGCCGTCGATCAGGTCCGTCATGTGGACGTCGACCGTGGCGAAGCCGGCGCGATCGAATGCCGCCGCCATCTCGACCTGGCTGTTGACCCCCTGCTCGCGGAGGATCGCGATCCGGGGCCGGCTGCCAGTCGCAATCATCGACGCGGCGATGTCCTGGTCCGGATCGAATGCGGGCGCCCAGCGCAGACCCGGATCGTCCTCGTCGAGACGCGCCGCCTGCTCTTCGTCCGCGCAGGCCGGATCGTCCCGCAGGCGCTGCATGCGCCAGCTCGTTTCGGACCAGATGCCGCGCAGCCGCACGCGATCGTCGTCGAGCAGCGCAGCACTGCCGGCCGCAATCCGGATCCGCCGGCCGGGGACGGCCTGGCCGATGAGGCGTGAGAACAAGCCCAATTCGTGGCGGGTCAGCACCGCCTGCGCGGCTTCGAGATCCTGTGAACGCACTTGCAGGACCGCGCCGAGTTCTTCGCAAAACAGCGCGGCGGCAGGACGGTCCACGCCACCGAGATCGATTTCGAGGCCGGTTCGCCCGGCGAATGCCATCTCGAGCAGCGTAATCAGCAGGCCACCGTCGGAGCGATCGTGGTAGGCCAGCACCAGTCCGGCGTCGGCGAGTTCGCGGATTGCTGCGAAAAACGCCACCAGCCGGCGCGGTTCATCAAGATCCGGTGGCACCTCTCCGACCCGGCCGTAGACCTGCGCCAGGCAGGAGCCACCGAGCCGGTCGCGACCGCCGCCCAGATCGATCAGCAGCAATGCGCTCGGACCCGATTCAGCCTGCAGCACGGGGGTCAGCGTGCGCCTGGCATCGCCGACCGGCGCAAAGGCCGAAATCACCAGCGACAAGGGCGCGACCACCGAGCGCTCGACGCCGTCCACACGCCAGCTCGAACGCATTGACAGTGAATCCTTGCCGACCGGTATGGCGATGCCGAGTGCCGGACACAGCTCCTCGCCGACCGCCCGCACGGTATCGAACAAATTGGCGTCTTCCGCCGGTTCACCGCAGGCGGCCATCCAGTTGGCCGACAGCTTGACGTCACCAAGTCGCCGCACGTCAGCCGCCGCGATATTCGTGATCGCTTCACCGACCGCCATGCGTCCCGACGCTGGCGCATTGAGCAGCGCAATTGCCGGCCGCTCGCCGAGCGCCATCGCTTCGCCGCAATGGCCCCGCAATCCGGACAGCGTCACGGCGACGTCGCTGACCGGCACCTGCCAGGGACCGACCAGTGGATCGCGGCTGATCAGGCCGCCAACTGTGCGATCTCCGATCGTCACGAGAAAACCCTTGTCGGCGATCGCCGGCAGGCACAGCAGGCGCGTCAGCGCGGCGGCGATTTCGAGCCCGTGCGCGTCGAATCCATCGCCTGCAGCGCGGCCGCGCTGTGCCTGCCGGCGCATGCGCGGCGGCCGTCCGAGCAAGTCTGCCAGCGGCATCGCAACCGGGCGCTTGCCCGAGCGCGTGTCATCGACGACCAGCTGGCCGTCGGCGCTGGCCTGGCCAATGACCGCGGCGGGGCAGCGTTCGCGCCGGCACAGCGCGATGAACTCCTCGAGGCGCTCCGGCACGAGCGCGAGGACATAGCGTTCCTGCGCCTCGTTGCACCAGACCTCGAGCGGCGACATACCGGGCTCGTCGCTCGGCACCTGGCCGAGATCGATACGCCCGCCGCCGCTTCCGGCGGCGACCACTTCGGGCACCGCGTTGGACAGGCCGCCGGCGCCGACGTCGTGGATCATCAGGATCGGATTGTCCTCGCCCATCGCCCAGCACGCGTCGATGACCTGCTGGGCGCGGCGCTGCATCTCCGGGTTGCCGCGCTGCACCGAGGCAAAATCGAGTTGCTCGCTGCCGGCGCCGCTGCCCTGCGAAGAAGCGGCGCCACCGCCAAGTCCGATCAGCATGGCCGGCCCGCCGAGCAGCACCAGCGGCGCGCCTGCGGGGACGGCCTGCTTCTCGACATGCATGCGGCGCACATTGCCGAGACCGCCAGCGATCATGATCGGCTTGTGATACCCGCGCACCACACCCTCGGGATCCGACGCAAATCGTTGTTCAAAGCTGCGGAAATAGCCGAGGATTCCGGGCCGCCCGAATTCGTTGTTGAAGGCCGCGGCACCGATCGGCCCGTCCAGCATGATCTCGAGTGGCGCGGCAATGCGGGCCGGGCGGCCATGATCGATTTCCCACGGCTGCTCGAAACCCGGGATGCACAGATTCGACACGGTGAATCCGACCAGCCCCGCTTTCGGCTTTGCACCGCGACCGGTGGCACCTTCGTCGCGGATCTCGCCACCGCAACCCGTTGCCGCGCCGGCAAATGGCGAAATCGCGGTCGGATGATTGTGGGTCTCGACCTTGATCAGGATGTCAACCGGCTCCTCGTGCCAGCCGTAGTCGTGGCCCGCCGGCGCGGGAAAGAAGCGCGCGCCGCGCGGGCCCGCGAGCACGGCCGCATTGTCGCTGTATGCGGACAACACATCGTCCGGACTGCGGTCGCGCGTGTAGCGGATCGACGCGAACAACGAGCGCGGCGCGGCGCTGCCATCCACGATCCAGTCGGCATTGAAGATCTTGTGGCGACAATGCTCGCTGTTGGCCTGCGCGAACATCATCACTTCGACATCGGTCGGGTCCCGGCCGAGTCGCGCGAACACATCGGCCAGATAGACGATCTCATCGCCGGACAGTGCCAGGCCGAGCTCGGTGTTGGCACGGGCGAGTGCGGCCACCGGACTTGCGCCCAGCACGATATGGCCGAGCGGACCGGGCGCGTGCGTCTCGAACAGTCGTGCGGATTCGGCAGAATCCGTCATCACCATTTCGGTCATCGGATCGTAGAGCGGTGCGGCGCTTGCCACCAGCTGTGCCGATGACAGGATCGCATCGGTCTCGATCCGCCACGCCCTGCCCCGCTCGATGCGCTGCACGGCGTCGAGACCGCAGACCCACGCGATATCCGTGGCTTTCGAGGACCAGGGCGAAATCGTGCCGGGA
The DNA here is from genome assembly GCA_031403675.1 of Gammaproteobacteria bacterium. Taxonomy (GTDB): domain Bacteria; phylum Pseudomonadota; class Gammaproteobacteria; order Steroidobacterales; family Steroidobacteraceae; genus SCUD01. Next base: position 7,877 of record JANNTO010000188.1, read on the forward strand.
CGCGGCACCGTCAGCAGCAGCTGGCCCGCAGGCGTGTCCTCTGCAGCCTTCGCATCTAAATCGAGCAGCCGTTCGAGCACCGCCGTTTGCGCCACCGTCAACGGCCGGCGCAAATTTACGAAATGCAGAAAATCGACTCGAATGCCGCGGATTCCCGGCACGATGCGCCGCTGTGCCGCGAGCAGTCTCTCGATCCGGAATGGGGAAAGTGCCGGAGCGCCTCTGAACAGCAGCATCAAGCGGTCAGCGCTTCACGCCCGGGTCATTGCCGGCGGGATACATGGTGAGCGGGAACTGGGTGACGTTGCCACCTTCAAGCACGCTGATTTTGCTCACGCCCTGCTTGCGCACCTCGTCGATGCGAATGACGGAGTGCAACGGCAGGTAACTGCGTTTGACGCCGGCGAATTCGGACTTAATGCGCTCTTCGCCCGGATCGACCACGACACTGCTGCGCTCGCCAAACACGATTTCTTCGACTTCAACGAAGCCTAACAGCCCGCCGTGACTCACCTTGCGGGCATAAATCTCATAGACCTTGCCCTGGTTGATGAAGACGATTCTGAATATGTGACTTGTAGCCATGATCCGGGTGGGGGTCGTCCTGCTATGAGCGCGCTATTATAGCGGTCCTACCAGGCGTGATGCGGGCTGTTGCCGCGGGCGCAGCTCATTCCGGGGTCATGCGATGGCGCTCAGGCTGAAGATCATCAGCGATAACGCGGCGGCGGCCGGCGCCAACCCGCGCTGGACTTTTGGCGTCAATGGCGGCCGCATCGGCCGCCACGGAAGCAATGACTGGGTGCTGCGCGATCCCGAACGCTACGTGTCCGGTCGTCATGTCGAGATCGAGCATCGTGGCGGCACCTGGTGGCTGCGCGACACCAGCACCAACGGTACGTTCATCAACGATTCCGCAGAGGCGCTCGGACCGGACCGCCCGCACCAGCTTGCGCAAGGCGACCACTTCCGCGTCGGCGAGTACGAGATCGAAGTGGAGATTTCCGGCAACAACGATTTCTTGCCGCAGGAAATGCCCACGGTCACCGACGCGGACCTCGACGCATCCTTCGAGGTCAAGTCATTCATTTCAGCCGGCCGGCGTCAACACGAGCCACGCCCGCGACCTGAACGGGCGCCACCGCGGGCGATGCCGCCGCAGGCCGCACCGGTGGCAACCGCGCGCGCGCGCGAAGAGCAGGAACTGTGGCCAGGCCTGGTCGCGCTCTGCAAAGGCGCAGGTATCGATCCGCTGGCATTACCGGCGGAGATTCGCGCCAATGCCCTGCAACAGGCCGGCCAGCTGCTGCGCGAGACGCTGGTCGGATTCACGGAACTGGCGCGCACGCGCGCCGATTTTGCCAGTGAATTCGGCATTGCCTCCGGTGCGCGGCGGCGCGATGCAACGAGTCCGTTGCTGCAGATCGCCGCGGTGGAACAGATTCTGGAATTGCTGCTGGCCGGCCGCGGGCCAGGTGATGCACGCGCCATCGATGAGATCCGCAGCCAGTTCTCGCGCGCCCGCAATCACGAGATTGCGCTGGCGGCCGCGTTGCGCGAAGCGCTCCCGGCGGTCTTCGAGAAGCTCAATCCCGACGCCCTCGAGGAGCAGCTTGGGCGCCGCGCGCATGGCACGGTCGGTATCGAGCTGCAGGCCCGCCTGTGGGGTCGCTACCAGGAACTGTTTCGTGCCACGGTGCAGTCGGGCGATGCCGGGCTTCCGATCGTGTTTCTGGCGGCCTTCACGCGCGCTTACGAGTCGATCCTGGCCGGCGGGAATTCGCGCGATCCCGGCGATCGCGAAGACTGATTGGCTCCAAGACCAACCGCCATCAGAAAGGGACATCTCCCTTTTCCTTCGATCCTTCGGGAAAAGGGAGATGTCCCTTTCTGATGGCGGAGAGGGTGGGATTCGAACCCACGAATACCTTTTGGGTATTACTGGAATTCCAGTCCAGCGCCTTCGACCGCTCGGCCACCTCTCCGCGGGCGCGAAGCCTACCGGACCACCGCGGGTGCGGCAACCGGCAACGATCGCTCAGCTGCTACGCGGTTTTGAAGCCCCATAGCTCGGCGGATGATCGAGACAACGGCCCGGCTCGACCGGCAGCTGTGGTGCCTTGATCTCGGGAATGCTGAGGGCATTGCGCGTATCCGGCAGGTCGGCGCCCGCCGGCACGCGCAGTGGCGGCTGCTGTTGCGCGGCCTCGTAGGGCTTGGCCTTGTCACAGCCGCTGTCGGCATCCGGCAGGAGCCCACAGCCGCCGGCCAGCGTGCCAGCAGCAATCGCAATCCAGAGTCGTTTCATGCCATACCTCATTCAATCACCTCAGCGCGGCGCATTGCCGCCAGCACGCCCGCCTGATTTGACTCCGATAGCGGGATCAGGGGCAGCCGGATACCCGGTCCGATCAGCCCGAGCCGCCCGAGCGCCCACTTGACGGGGATCGGGTTGGACTCGACGAATAGCGCAGTGTGCAGACCCGCGAGGCGCAGGTCGAGTTCCCTGGCGCCGGCCTGATCATCGGACAGGGCGGCCTCAACCATTTCGTGCATCAGCCGTGGCGCCACATTGCCGGTCACCGTGATCACACCCTGCGCGCCCGCGCCGATCAGTTCGCAACTGGTCGCGTCGTCGCCGGACAGCAGCAGGAAGTCGTCTCCGCAACGGCTCAATAGCTCCGCACCCCGCTCGATGCTGCCCGTCGCATCCTTGATGCCGATGATCTGTGGATGGAACGAAAGCCTTTCGACCGTCTCGGGCAGCAGGTCGCATGCGCTGCGCGACGGCACGTTGTACAGAATCAGCGGTACGCTCGAGCTGTCTGCGACCAGGCTGAAATGCCGATACAGGCCCTCCTGCGGCGGCCGGCTGTAATAAGGTGTCACGACCAGCACGCCATCGACGCCGAGTTCGCAGGCTGCTCGGGTCCTCTCGATGGATTCCGCGGTCGAATTGCTGCCGGTGCCCGCGATGACTGGCATGCGCCCGCCGACCCGCTGGACCGCGATCTGCAGCAACTCTGCAGCCTCCGCAGCAGTGACCGTCGGCGATTCCCCAGTCGTGCCGGCGATGACAACCCCATCGGTACCCTGGCGCGCGTGCCAGTCGAGCAGACGCCCGAAAGCGACGTGATCCACGTCGCCGGACTCCGTCATCGGCGTCACGAGCGCCACCAGGCTACCGCGAAACATCGCACCCCCCGGCCGATCAACCGGCACCGCAGGCGGGATCGTACTGGCGCGCCAAGCGACTGTGCAAGCCGCAAAATGGCCACGATATCTTCACCCGGCCGATCCCGGTAAACTGCCCGGCATACTTCCATCCGCGCCCGCATGAAACAATTCATCGCAATTTCGGCCATCGGCGACGATCGCATCGGTCTGGTCCACGATCTTTCAAAGATCGTCGCCGACTGCGGCGGCAGCATCAGCGAGAGCCGCATGACGGCGCTTGGTTCCGATTTCGCGATGCTGCTGCTGGTCGCGGGAAACTGGCATTCGATTGCACGCATCGAAACTGAACTCGCAAAACTCGGTGAGTCTTCGGGTGTGACGATCCAGGTGCGCCGGACTGTGCAGCGCCCGGTGCGTGAAGACATGGTTCCGTACTCGGTCGACGTGGTCTGCATCGACCAGGCCGGCATCGTTTCCGGCCTGGCCGGCTTTTTTTCGGCACGCGGCATCGATATCGGCGAGTTGTCCACACGCGGTTATGCGGCCGCGCACACCGGCGCGCAGATGTTTTCCGTCTATATGGTCACCAACGTGCCGACCAGAATCCACGTCGGCGCGCTGCGCGAGGAATTCATGGACTTCTGCGACCAGATGAATCTCGACGCGATACTCGAACCAGTCAAGAACTGAGGCGTCATGCGCGCAGCCCGCATTGGCACCAAGGCACCCAGGTTCACGATCCGGACCACCGGCGGGGAGTTCCGGATGGCAGGGCCGCGCGCCGAGCAACTAGTGATTTACTTCTATCCGCGTGACAACACGCCGGGCTGCACCCTGGAAGGCAGCGAATTCCGTGATCTGGCCGTGAAATTCCGCCGTGCCAAAACGCTGATCCTCGGCATCTCGACCGATACAATCGATTCGCATCACCGGTTCCGCGACAAGATGAAATTCCCGTTCGAACTGGGTTCGGATGAAGACCACTCGGTCGCGGCCCTGTTTGGCGTCTGGAAGCAGAAGAACATGTACGGAAAAAAGCTGATGGGCATAGAGCGCAGTAGCTTTCTCATTGATGCCAGCGGTGTGTTGCGCCAGGAATGGCGCAAGCTGCGCGTGGCCGGCCACGCCGAACAGGTTCTCGCGGCCGCCCGCGGTCTCTGAATCCGGTGCTGAAAAGCCGATCCGCGAAAGGCGGCCGCCGCGCATTCGTGCTCGACACGAATGTGCTGATGCACGATCCCGCCGCCATTTTCCGCTTCGAGGAACACGACATCTATTTGCCGATGGACGTGCTCGAAGAACTTGACGCAGGCAAGAAGGGCCTGTCCGAATCGGCGCGCAATGTGCGGCAGGTCAGCCGTTTTCTCGACGAGCTGATGGCGAATGCGACCAAGGAACAGATCGACCGCGGCCTCGAACTGCCGGCGGGACGCTCCGGCAATCACGGCATGAAGCCGCCGATCGGCCGGATATTCT
>JANNTO010000189.1:0-2176 GCA_031403675.1 Gammaproteobacteria bacterium
AATGGCATCAAGCTCCAGGGCCAGGTCGATTCCTTCGACCAGTTCGTGGTGCTGCTGAAAAACTCGGTCAGCCAGATGGTTTACAAGCACGCGATCTCGACCGTCGTGCCGGCGCGCAATGTGCGCCTGCCATCGGCCGAAGGCGCGGACGAAGAGGCTGCACCGGTGCCGGAGACCGCTTGACCGAAGCGTCGGCAGGATCCCTTGTTCGAACGTCCTGAGCGCGGCGAACGCGCGATCCTGGTGCGCATCGGACTCGGCTCGCCGGTCGATACCGACGAGCTGGCTGAGTTTGCCGCGCTGGCGCGTTCCGCGGGCGCCGTGCCGGTCGCGACGATCATCGGTTCGCGCAAGACACCCGATGCCCGATTCTTTATCGGCAGCGGCAAGGCCGAAGAAATCCGCCTGCGCGTGGCCGCCGACGAGGTGGAACTGGTGCTCATCGATCACGACCTGTCGCCGAGCCAGGAGCGCAATCTCGAAGAGCTGATCGGGCGGCGCGTGCTGGATCGCAGCGCACTGATTCTCGACATTTTTGCGCAGCGCGCCAAGAGTGCGGAGGGCAAGCTGGAAGTTGAATTGGCGCAGTTGCGCCATATGTCCACGCGCCTGGTGCGCGGCTGGACCCACCTCGAACGCCAGAAGGGTGGCATCGGACTACGCGGTCCCGGCGAGACCCAGCTCGAAACCGACCGCCGGCTGATCAGCAAGCGCATTCGCACGTTGGCGGCCCGGCTCGAGAAACTTGCGCGGCAGCGGGACACGGGCCGCAACGTGCGCAAGCACGTGCCGGTGCCGTCGGTTGCGCTGATCGGCTACACGAATGCGGGCAAGTCCACGCTGTTTCGCGCCCTGACCGGAAGTGATGCCTACGTTGCGGATCAATTGTTCGCGACCCTCGATCCGACGGTACGAAAGCTGCAGCTGCCACACACGCCGGATATCGTGGTCGCCGATACGGTCGGTTTTGTGCGCGACCTGCCGCATGAACTGATCGCGGCCTTCCGCTCGACGCTGATGGAAGCGCGCGATGCCGACCTCCTCTTGCATGTTGTGGATGCCGCCGATCCGGATCGCGACCGCCGCATCGCGCAGGTGGATGAGGTGCTCGAGGGCATTGGCGCCGCGGCCATTCCGCAACTGCGCGTCTATAACAAGATCGATCGGCTGGGTCGCGAGCCCGCGATGATCCACGACGCCCACGGTCGGCCCGGCGTGCTGTGGCTCTCGGCTGCGAGCGGGGCGGGCGTGGGCCTGCTGCGCGACAGCCTGCAGGAGCTGTTCGGCCAGGCGGCGCTGCGGCTGCAGGTCGTGCTGCCGCCGTCCCAGGGCCGGTTGCGCGCTCGATTGCACGAATTGAAGCTGGTGCGCGCGGAATCGCCGCTGGCCGATGGCGGCACGAGCCTGGTGGTCGAAGCGTCGCAGCAGCAGCTCGAATCCCTGTGCAGAGCAGCGGGCCTGGACTTCGCAAGTTCGGTTTCACCTTGTTTGCCCGACGCAGGCTTCGTAGAATTCCGGTGCGAGACCGCCAGTTCCGCGGCCTGACCCAGACACCCACCAATGAGCTCAAGCAATGGCCTGGAATGATCCTGGCAAGAACGAGAACCCCTGGAAGCGACGCCCCGAGCAGGGCCCGCCGGACCTGGACGAAGTCCTGCGCCAGTTCCAGAAGAAGCTGCGCTCGATTTTTGGCGGCGGCGGCCCGCGCACGGCCGGCAATGGCACCTCCGGCGGCGGCAGCGCGATCGGCATCAGTTACATCGTTGCCGGCCTGCTGATCATCTGGGCGCTCACTGGCTTCTATCAGAACGACGCCGCCGAGCGCTCGGTCATCACGCGTTTCGGCCGCTATATCGGCACGACGACTGCCGGCCTCAATTGGCGCCTGCCATGGCCGATCGACCGCCGCACGGTCGTCAACGTGACCGAGTTCAAGAGCTTCACATCCACGCCGCGCATGCTGACCCAGGATGAGGCGCTGGTCGACATCAAGCTGGCGGTCGGTGGCCACGAAAAAAGGCTGCGGGCGCTGGAAAATTGGAGATACTGGCTTCTCGGAACTTCAGTCGCGGCCGGAATCGGCGCAGCAAAAGTCACTCAAGCGATGTTCGGTCTATGATCTCCCTTCCCATCTACAACCAGTGGGACACTCGCTGGCGCGACCGGCGCATCGGCG
>JANNTO010000190.1:0-4226 GCA_031403675.1 Gammaproteobacteria bacterium
CAGGAATGACCACCCCATGAATGCACAGGTCATGCCGACCCGGACCACCGCCGATTCCGCAACCCGACCGGCCTTTGGCACGGTGCTGGCGAGCACGATGGCGGTCGCGAACTGGCGCGACGGCAAGTGGTCGGCATCGGAGCTTCGCAAGTACGGACCGATCGAAGTTTCGCCGGCAATCCACGGCCTGCATTACGGCAGCACCTGCTTCGAGGGTTTCAAGGCCTATCGCTGGGCTGACGGCAGCATCAATATTTTCCGGATGGATCGCCACATCACGCGCCTGCGCCAGAGTGCGCGCGGCCTCGTGCTGCCGGAACCCGACGCAGCGCAGGTGGCGGCCATGGTCACCGCGGTCGTCGACCGCGTCCGGGCCGAAGTACCGGAACCGCCGGGCGCGTTGTATCTGCGCCCGATGCTGTTCGGCACGGGGGAGGGCATCGGCGGCGCTACTTCGCCCGCGACCGAAGCCACAATGATCGTGCTCGCAAGCCCGGTCTGGGATTACTTCACGAATGGGTCAAAGTCGCTGCGCATTTACGTGGAGGAGCAAGCGACGCGTACCGCCTCCCTGATGGGCATGATCAAGACCGGCGGGAACTACGCGGCGGCGCTGATGACGACGCTCGCAGCACGGCAGCAATACCAGGCCGACCAGGTCGTGTTCTGCGCGGGTGGCGAGGTGCAGGAGACCGGCGCGGCCAATTTCCTGCTGATCCGGGATGGGAAGATCCTGACCCGCAGCCTCGACACGACCATTCTGCACGGCGTCACCCGGGATTCGCTGTTGACGATCGCGCCGGATCTTGGCTTCAAGGTTGAAGAGCGCGTGTTCACCGTCGAGGAGATGCTCGACTGGGTCAAGGACGGGGAAGCCGCGTTGTCGGGGACCGCCGCGGTGCTGACCGGTGTCGGCACGCTGGTGCGCAAGGGTGGGCGCGAATACCAGGTTGGAACCGGAGAAATCGGGCCGCACACCCGGCGCCTGCGCAATGCGCTCGTGTCGATGCAGCTGGGCGAAATCCCGACGCCTGCGGGCTGGACGACGCGGGTCTGATGAAAGGGCGCACCCGCGTCAATCACCCTCCGGAAATTGTCCTGCCGGCGGACAATCGCCCGCTGGTCGCGCCGATCCATCAGTCCGTCAAGTTCGCGTTCGAGAGCCTCGAGGAGACGCTGCGCTTCAACCGCGGCGAGCGCGAGGGATTTTTCTACACACGCCGCTCGAATCCAACTACGCGCCAGCTCGAGGAATTGCTCGCGGAATTGCAGCAACGCGATGATTGCGTCGCGGTCGGTTCGGGGGCGGGCGCGGTCTCAACCTGCCTGCTCGCATTGCTGCGCGCCGGCGATCACATGTTGTGCTTCGTCGATACCTACGGACCCAGCCTGCAGCTGATCCAGGGCCTGCTCGCGCGATTTGGCGTCGCACACACGATGCTTTCGATCGAGGACGATGCCGGCATTGAACGTGTGTTGGCGGAGCGGCCGACCAAGCTGGTCTATTTCGAGTCGCCAACCAATCCTGTTACCCGCATTGCCGACCTCGCGCGGATCACCCAGGCTGCGCATGCGCATGGCGCGCTGACGGTACTCGACAATACCTTCGCCGGATTCCACAACCACGGCCAGTATGGCGTGGATGTCTTTGTTCACAGCCTGACCAAATACGCGTCGGGCCATGGCGACGTGATGGGAGGCGCGATTATCGCTCGCGCGGAGCTCACGCGCGCCATCCGGCGCGAGGCGGTTCTGCTGGGCGGCGTGCTCGATCCGCATGCGGCATTCCTGGTCATGCGCGGCATGAAGACTTATTACCTGCGCTACGAGGCGCAAGCCGCAAGCGCTGTGCGGATTGCCGTATTTCTCGATGGCCATCCAGCGGTCGAGCGCGTGCATTATCCGGGGCTGCCCGGACATCCGCGTCATGCACTTGCGCGCGAGCAGATGCGGGAATTCGGCTCGATCGTTTCTTTCGACCTGGCGGGGGGCGCAGACGCGGTCAAGGCATTCGCCGACGCGCTCGAGTTCTTCGCGATCACGCCGAGCCTCGGATCGGTCGAATCGCTGCTGATGCCGCCACAATTGCTGCGGGTCCGCGGCCTGACCGCGGAGCAGGGTGCGAGCAGTGCGGTCGGTGAAGGGACCATCCGGCTTTCGATCGGGATCGAGGACACCGACGACCTGATCGCGGACCTTGACGCCGCGCTCGCGCGCGCCTCGGACTAGGCGCTGCTCGCGACCCGCACGCGGTGCGGGTGATAGGGCAACACCTCGACGACGTCACCGCCGCTGAGACGCTCCTGCAGCGCGCGCCACCAGCAGGCCTGGAGGATCTCGCCGTGTTTTTCGAGGAACACCTCGCGGATCCGTCCCTCGAAACCGAGGAATTGCAGGAAGGTTTCCGGAAACACGTCGTTGTCGGCGACGTAGAACCAGCTTTCCGCCCGCATTTCATCCTCGTCGCTGGTGGCCTGTGGCAAGTCCCGGAACCGGCAATCGGTGATGCGGCACAATTCGTCGTAGTCGTAGAAGATCACACGGTTGTGGCGCGTGACGCCGAAGTTCTTCAGCAGCAGGTCGCCGGCGAAAATATTCGTGTAGGCGAGATCCCGGATGGCCTGGCCGTATTCGATGACTGCAAGTTCCGCCTCTTCAGGTGTCGCCGAGCGCAGATACAGGTTGAGCGGCGTCATGCGCCGCTCGACATAGGCGTGGTTGACGATGACGTCGTCGCCGTCGACCTGCACATTCAGCGCGCATTCGCTGGTCAGTTCCTCCAGCATGTCGGGTACAAACCGCGCGCGCGGCAGGCGGATGCGCCGGAATTCCTGCGCATCCACCAGCCGGCCGGCGCGGTCGTGCCGGAACACCATGTCGTACTTCGCCATGACCTCTTCGCGGCGCACATTCTTGACCGCGGGAAACCGGTCCCGGATCACCTTGAAGATGACGTCGAAATTCTCCAGCATGAAACAGGCCATGACCATGCCGCGTTCGCCCGGGGCCCGCACGAATCGATCCGCGGTCCCGTCCAGGTGCCGGAATATCTCGCGAAAGCGCTCGGTCTTGCCCTGCTTGGCGCGGCCGAGAACTGTGAATAGTTCCGACACCGGCTTGACCGGCATCATCGAATGCAGGAACAGCACCGCCTCGCCGACCCGCTCGAGATCGACGTGGAAATACGAGCGCGTGAAACTGAACAGGATCGACACATCGCTTTCCTGCAGCATCACCGCATCCACCAGCACGCCGCGCGACGTGTTGCGAAACGCGATGGCGAGCGGCAGCATCCAGCCCTCGCCCAGGATGCGGCCGACCACGTAGGCCCGGCTCATCTGATAGAAAACCGGCCGGATCACTTCGACCTCATGGAGCGTGCGCGACTCGCCGAGCCGCTGCAGGTGTAGTTCAACATCCGTCGCCACATGGCGGACGCTGCCCTCAAAATCGCGCCACGGAGTGCGGAACCGGTAGTCGGACAGGAGTTCCTCGAACAGCAGTTCGATCGAGCCGCGGTTGCCATAGCGGTTGGTGACAACCTGCGAACCGATGCCACGCAGCGGATCGAGATCGAGTGCGAAGTACTCGATTTCCGGATTGACGCCGACGGTATCGAAGAGTTTGCGGGTTATCGAGCTGAAAAAGGTCTTCAGGAATTCCGGGTCGGCGAGGGCGGCGATGCGTTCGTCGTACGCGGTCCTGATCGCGGCCCAGAGCCCGGTGTCGAGCGCGTCATTCCCGAGCCGCTGGCGCAGTTCCGCGACAGTCTCGTTGACCATGGTCGAGTAGAGTTCAAGGCGTTCGACGACGTCCGCCTGCGATCCACTCCAGTCGCGGTTCTCGAAGCGTTCGGGTGCGCGCCGCGTGATGGCGCGATACGCGGTGTTGTAGCGCGCAAAGGCCGCGACAATCGCGGCGGCACAGTCGGTGGCGCGTGCTTCGTTCAACGCATGTTGCGGATCAGCGCGTCACCGAATTCGCTGCACTTGACCTCGGTTGCGCCATCCATCAGCCGCGCGAAGTCGTAGGTGACCACTTTTTCGCCGATGCAGCGGTCCATCGCCACCAGGATCAAGTCCGCGGCCTCGGTCCAGCCCATGTAGCGCAGCATCATCTCGCCCGACAGGACCACCGAGCTTGGATTTACCTTGTCGAGATTGGCGTACTTCGGCGCCGTGCCGTGGGTCGCCTCGAATACGGCATGACCGGTCAGGTAATTGACG
>JANNTO010000191.1:0-3677 GCA_031403675.1 Gammaproteobacteria bacterium
AGTGGTGATGTCGCGAACGCCAGTGCAACATCCGCGGCCACGAGCAGGGCCAGCCCGACGAGCAACAAGGTGCGCGGGCGAGCGCGGTCTGCGGCGGCCCCGGCCGGAAAAGCGGCCGCGGCATAAAAGACGTTCATCACGACCAACACCAGCGGAATGTAACTGAGCGCCAGCCCGACGTCCTGCGCGCGCAACACCAGAAACGCCTCGCTGAAGCGCGCCAGCGTGAATGCGCCTCCCAGCAGTACGACACGCCAATAGCGCAATGGAAGGCGCCTGATATCGGCAATGGCGAGCGGCGTCTTGACGGAGCCGCCAGCATTCGTGCGCTCGGGCTCGCGCACGTAGACAAACAGCAACGCCACCGCGATGAATGCCGGCACGACCGCAATCCACATAACAGCCCTGATGTCATTGGCGAGCCAGATCATCAGCACCACTGCGAGCAGCGGCCCAATCAAGGCGCCCACCGAATCAAGCGCCTGGCGTAGCCCGTAGGCCGCGCCCCGCATTGCGCGTGGCGTGAGGTCGGCCACCAGCGCATCGCGTGGGGCACCGCGGATGCCCTTGCCAACACGATCGACAAAACGTGCCGCGAATACCCAGTTGACTGAAGCAGCCAGCGGGAAAATCGGTTTGGTGAATGCGGCGAGCGCATAACCGAGAATCATCAGGAATTTGCGCTTGCCGAGGTAATCGCTGAGAGCGCCCGAGAAGACTTTGACAATGGCAGCAGTAGCTTCCGCCGCGCCCTCGATGATGCCGATCGTGACCATCGACGCACCCAGGACAGTAACCATGAATATCGGCAACAGGCTATGGATCAACTCCGAGGAGATGTCCATGAACATCGAGCCGAATCCCAATGCCCAGATGCCCGCAGGCATGGCCTGCCATGCGCCAGACCTCGCTTTAGACGTGCTCACGCGCGCTGGTACGTGGTCGCGACAGCCTTTGCTTCCTGCCCATCCGGCGTGACGTCGCATTTCCCGGTCACGACGAATCCGCGACCCGCGGCATTGCCTTTGGAAAACATGATTGCGTAATTCATGTGGAAATCGTCGCCTCACACTCGTGGCGAACAAACAGACCATCGAGGATCGGGCAAATCCCGCCCTTGACCACTGACTCGTCGGCGAGTTTGCCGGGCTTGAACCAGGTGCGACATGTGCACTCCCACGAGCCAATCAGAGACTTCAGAAATTCTTTCGACATCGCTTGCTTGCCTCAACCAGCGTCGACTGCTTGACAATACTAATGTCAGAAGGTGTCGTCCGGTACAATCCCGCCGATGGCACTGTCCGTAGTCATTCTGGCCGCCGGCCAGGGCAAACGCATGGCGAGCGACCTGCCGAAGGTCCTGCAGCCGCTTGCGGGCCGACCGCTGCTGGCCCACGTCATCGACACCGCGCGCTCACTGCGCCCGGCGGCGATCCATGTGGTCCACGGGCATGGCGCGGAGCGCGTGCGCGCGGCCTTTCGCGAACCGGATCTGCACTGGGTGCTGCAGGCCGAACAGAAGGGCACGGGGCATGCCGTCGCCCAGGTTATGCCCAGCATTCCGGACGATCACACCGTGCTTGTGCTCTATGGCGACGTGCCGCTGATTCGCGGCGCGACACTTCGCAAGCTGATTTCCCGGACCGGTCCGGAATTGCTCGCGCTCTTGTCGGCGAATCTGCCGGACCCTTCCGGTTACGGCCGCGTGATCCGCGATACCGCCGGCCGCGTGGCGCGGATCGTCGAGCACCAGGATGCCAATCACAAGGAACTGGCGATCGCCGAGGTCAATACGGGCCTGCTGGCTGCGCCCGCCGCGCGGCTGCGCGGTTGGGTTGGCGCACTGGAGGTGGGTAACGCCCCGCGCGAGTATTATCTGTACGACTGCATCGGGGCCGCCGTGCGCGACGGCTGTACAGTCGAGGCCGTCATCGCAGAATCGGCCGCGGAGGTCCTGGGAGTGAACGACAAGCTGCAGCTCGCCGAAGTCGAAGCGGCCCACCGCCGTGCTCGCGCGACCGAGCTGATGCAGGCCGGCGTCACGATCGCCGATCCCCTGCGCGTGGACATCCGTGGCGAGGTCACCTGCGGGCGCGACGTCGTGCTGGACGTGAACGTGGTGCTGGAGGGCCGCGTGCGGCTCGGCGATGGCGTGCACGTCCGTCCGAATTGCGTACTCCGTGATTGCGAGATCGGAGCCGGCACCGTCATCAACCCGAACTGCGTCATCGAATCGAGCGTGATCGGCGCCAACTGCGTGATCGGGCCATTCGCGCGCATGCGGCCCGGCAATCGACTGGCTGACGGCGTCCATATCGGCAACTTCGTCGAACTGAAGAACAGCGAGATCGGCGCCGGCAGCAAGGCCAATCACCTGAGCTATGTCGGCGATGCGACGATCGGCGCGGACGTCAATATCGGCGCCGTCACGGTCACCTGCAATTACGACGGGGTGAACAAGCATCGTACGACGATCGGCGACGGTTCGTTCATCGGTTCCGGCACGATGCTGGTCGCGCCGGTGTCGGTCGGCGCGGATGCGACGATCGGCGCGGGCTCGACGATCACGAAGCCGGCGCCGGCCGGCAAGCTGACGGTCGAACGCGGCCGGCAGCAGACGATCGATAACTGGAAACGTCCGGAGAAGAAACCGGAGTAGGGGCGCGCGATGAGTTCTGGGACTGGCGGCAGCCGGTCTGGTTCGGACTTCTCACTGGAGCCGCGTGAGGGATACCTTTATCTGCACCTCGCGCCTGGGTTCGAGATGACCCCGGAAAGCATGGCCCGGATCTGGACTGCGATCAGCAATGCCTGCCGCGAACACAACCTGCGACGGGTGCTGGCCGAAGGCGAGAACGTGAAGCGCCGCCTGACACCGATGGAGTCCTTCGACCACGCCGGTCTCGCCGCGCGGCTGATGCCCGGGCTATCGGTCGCCTGCTGTTTCCGCGGCTTCATGCCGGACGAACAGACCCAGTTCTTCCAGACCGCCGCAATGAACCGCGGCGTCCGCGTCGAGTTCGTCCAGGACCTGAACGCGGCGCTGCGCTGGCTCGGCGCCGGGCCCTGACGGGATTTCCCCGGATTCTGTGAAATGGCGCCGGCGGCGGCCACCAGGGCTTTGGATTAGAATGGTGCGACCGCGGCACCGGGAATCCTCCCCGGTCGTGAGGTCCATCGGCAATGTGCGGAATCGTCGGAGCGGTCGCTGACCGCGACATCGTCCCGATCCTGATCGAGGGGCTGAAACGCCTCGAATACCGGGGTTACGACTCGGCTGGGGTCGCCGTGCTGAACGGCGGCACCGAGGTCTTGCGCCTGCGCGCTGTCGGCAAGGTGGCGAAACTTTCCGAGGCGCTGGTCGCGACGCCGACCGCCGGCCATCTCGGTATCGCGCACACCCGCTGGGCCACCCATGGCGTGCCGAACGAGCGCAACGCGCACCCGCACATCTCGCGCGACGGCGTCGCGATCGTTCACAACGGCATCATCGAGAATCATGAGGAACTGCGCGCCGAACTCGAAAGGCTGGGCTACGAGTTCACTTCCGAGACCGACACGGAAGTCATCGCGCACCGCATTCATCATCACCTGGGCGCCAGCAAGGACCTGTTCGCGGCGGTGCAGAAGGCCGTCGCCGAACTGCGCGGCGCCTATTCGCTCGCCGTCATGTGGGG
>JANNTO010000192.1:0-2379 GCA_031403675.1 Gammaproteobacteria bacterium
AGCGCCCAGCACGCGATCGAGGTCATGGTCGGCGACTTCGCGCGCGGCCTGCTCATTCACACGCGCGCTCTGGATCGCATCGACCGAGAACACGCGCAGGTCCTTGCGTACATGACACCAGGCATCGAGGTACCAGTTGTAACGATAGTGCACCAGCCGCTGCGGTGAAACGACGCGTTCAGTGATGCCGCCGTCGCCGCGCTTTTGATGGCGGATCAGGACCTGCTTGCGGCCCAGCAGTGCGAGTGACAGCGCTTCGAAGATGTCGCGATTGACCCGGCGCGTGCCGAGCGCGAGCACGCGGATGCGGCGGCGGATTTCCCGATGACCACGGTCGCCGCGCTCGAGTAGTGCTGCCAGCCGCGCGCGCAGCGGCTCGAATTGCCGCCCGAGCAGGCCGGAACCGAGGCTGCCGAGCAGATGGTCGATTTCGAGCAGGGCGTAGATCTCGGCCGGGCTGAACCAGACCCCGGGCAGTTCCGCAAGTTCGGCATCCGGATCGATGATGTAGGCCTGGCGCTCGCGCGACCAGATGATCGGCACGTTCAGCCGGTCGCGCAGGTATTCGATGTCGCGTTTGAAAGTCGCGTGCGAGATCTCAAGGTCTGCCTCGATCTCGCGCCGCGTCAAGGTTCCCTTCTCGATCAGCCGGCGCCGGATCCGGTAGAATCGTTCGGTCCGGTCCACTGGCTTACTTTGACGGCACGACCCGCAGGATGCGGCCGGTATCCTCGTCGGTCACGAGATACAAGGCGCCATCCGGTCCTTCGCGCACGTCGCGCACGCGCTCGTCGATCGCGAAGCGTTCTTCCGCGCGAACCTTGCCGGCCGCGTCAAATTCGACCCGGACCAGTTGCTTTGCGGCGAGCGCGCCAACGAACAACTGCCCTTTCCATGCTGCATGGCCGTTGCCGCTGTGAAACACCATGCCGGACGGGCCGATTGAAGGCACCCAGAAGTGCAATGGCTGCTCCATTCCGGCTTTTTCGGTGCCTTCGCCGATCGCCGGGCCGTGGTATTCGCGGCCATGGCTGATGATTGGCCAGCCGTAATTGCGTCCCGGCTCGGGCAGGTTGATCTCGTCGCCGCCGCGCGGGCCGTGCTCGTGCAGCCAGAACCGGCCGGTCTCGGGATGCAGTGTCGCGCCCTGCGGATTGCGATGACCGTAGGACCAGATCTCGGGCAATACGCCGCGGTCGCCGACGAACGGATTGTCCGCCGGCACCTTGCCGTCCCTCGTGATGCGGACGACCTTGCCGAGATGCGTGCCAAGATCCTGCGCCAAATCGCGTTTTGAGTTTCGCTCCCCGAGCGTGACGAACAGATTGCCGTCCCGCGCAAAGACCAGACGTGAGCCGAAGTGGTGGCCACTCTCGATCTTCGGTTGCTGGCGGAAAATGACCGCGAGGTCGGCAAGCTGCATGCCGTCGAGCCGCGCACGCGCAACCGCCGTTCCGTTGGTTCCGTCCTCCGCCGCCTCGGCATACGAGAAATAGATGGTCGAATTCGCGGCGAAATCCGGATCCAGCACGACATCGAGCAGCCCGCCCTGCTTCTCGGCAAAGACCGCCGGCACGCCGGCAATCGGAGCGGATACCACGCCCTTCGTATCGACATAGCGCAGCCGGCCCGGGCGCTCAGTCACCAGCATGCGTCCGTCCGGCAGGAAAGCCAGGCTCCACGGATGCACCAGGCCGCTCGCGACCGTCGTGATCGTGACCGGCGTTTCGCCGCTCGGCAGCTTCATCGCCGCGTCCTGGCAGGCACCGGGGCCCGCGAACAGAGCAAGCAGCAGCAGGCTGCGAGCCGTCAATGTGCCGTGTCTCATGTGGTCACCATGACTTTGCCTGCCTTCACTTTTACCGGGTAGGTGCGCAATGCCTTTTCGCCGCGCACGACATTCAGCAGTTGGATGCCGGGCGGGAAGTTGGCCCACTCGACCACGGCACCGGTCGCGATGTCAAAGCGTGCGCGGTGCAATGGGCACTGGACCTGGCAACCCTTGACGATCTCGCCTCGGGCCAGCGGTCCGAAGGTGTGCGTGCACTGCGCTTGCGTCGCGTGCCAGCCGTCCTTCAAGTGATAAACCACGACACGCGCGTCGCCCGCGCGGAATGCCTTCATGCCACCGACCGGCAGGTCACCCTCTTCGCAGACCGCGTGCTGTGTCATATCAGCCGGCCGCGACCCGCGTGATGATGTAGCCGCCGGACTTGGCGTCGAACTCGAGGTCGATCAGCTTGCGGTCGCGGGCTTCCTCGAGCAGGTTGCCGAAGGTCTTGAAGCCGTAGTAGCTCTCGCTGAACCCCGGCTTGCGGCGCTTGATCGCCTGCTTGACCATCGATCCCCAGACTTTCTCTTCGGCATCGCGCTCCGCAA
>JANNTO010000193.1:0-12578 GCA_031403675.1 Gammaproteobacteria bacterium
CCCCGCGCGATCAGGATGGCAACGAGTGGCAGGATCAGCCAGAGGCCGAGTCCAAACGCGATACTCGCGCGGACCCGCTCGACTTCCCGGGTCAATGGGGCGAAGACCCGTGCGGTGCGCGCCTCGCGGTTCCAACGCAGGTACTGAAGCGCCGGGGCGATCGCCAGCAGGGCGATCGCCAGAAAAATAAAAATCTTTAACCAGAACAATTGGTTAGACAGGTAGTAGGCCGGTTCCTGAGCGAAGAAGAGCAGCCGCGCCAGGCCGGTTGCCAGGCCGGCGATCAGGGCCAGGAAGTAGCCTAGATCGACAGCCCCAAGCAGGCGAACCAGGTTGCGGTCCGGCATGCGCCGGCACAACCAGTATTCGGTCAGGAGCAGTCCGGCCGCGATTCCGGCCGCAAGCAGGTGAAACCAGGCAAAGAGCACCGCCACGAGCGGCGGACCGGCCAGCATATTCAGCTCCCAACCAGGCGCGCAAAGCTCGCGGCGTCGATGTTCGAACCGCAGACGATCAGCCCGACCCGGCGGCCGGCGAGGCGATTGCGCAACGGACCGAGCAGCGCCGCAGTCGCCGCGGCGCCGGCAGGTTCAACGGCGAGTCGGGCGTGTTCCAGCAGGAAGCGCATCGCCGCGATCATCTCCGCATCGCTGATGCGCACCAGCTCATCGATATTCGCGCGGCACAGCGCAAACGAGATCGGCAGCGAATACGGTGCGGCAAGACTGTCGGCGATGGTATCCAGCTGCTCGAGCGATTCCGGCTTGCCGCTCTGGAAACTGCGATACATCGTGTCGGCGCCAAAAGGCTCGACACCGAAAACCTCGCATCCGGGCTGCACCAGCTTGATCGCCGCAGCAACACCCGACGCGAGGCCGCCGCCGCCGATCGGCACAATCACCGCATCCAGATCCGGCGCCTGCTCGATGAATTCGAGGCCAAGCGTTGCCGTGCCTGCAGAGGTACGCAGCCCCTCAAAAGGATGAATCAGTGTGCGCCCTTCGGTCTCCTGGATTTCACGCACGCGGCGAAAACCGGCATGGATGTCGGTGGCGAGTTCCACTTCGGCGCCGTATTGCCGGCATTGCTCGATGCGAAATGGCATGGCGCTGGCTTTCATCACGACTTTGGCGTGGACGCCGACCGTTCGTGCCGCAAAGGCGGTGGCGATCGCGTGGTTGCCGGCGCTGATCGCGCAGACGCCGCGGGCCCGTTCGGCTTCACTCAAGAGCAGCATATTGAGCAGTGCGCCGCGCGCTTTGAAGCTGCCGGTGCGCTGGAACAGTTCGAGTTTCAGCAGCGCCTGCGTGCCGGGGGCGAAGGCGGCCTCGACGGCCGGTCCCGACAGCGACTGGACGGGCGTCGTCAGGATCCGGTCACCCAGCAAACGGCGCGCCTCGCGGATTTGCGCGAGGGTCAGGCCGGGAACCACCGCAGGTTCGGCATTCATGGCCCGGCATGGTATCGGAACGGCCCCGATTCGCCGCTTAATGCACTGCAAAATCATGGGAATGGAGCAATGCTTTCCACACCCGGCCAGCGTCGGCATACTGATCCAAACCGTCGTCTCCAATTACAGAAAAATTGCGGGGATCAGGAGATGGAACGCCGTCTGCACAGTCGGCATCGCGCCCGGGCCACCGTCTATGTGGTCGCCCCGGGGCGTCGTGGCGCGCTCTGCAAAGCGTACAACCTGAGCGCCAACGGCGTGTTCGTCCAGACCCGGAACCTGGGACTTGCGAAAGGGTCCATCGTTGAACTCGCGTTCGCGATCAATCTGGGTTCGATTACCAAGATTCATCGGCGCAAGGCGATCGTCGCGCATGTCTCGGGTGGCGGCACGGGCCTTAAGATGGAGTGCTACGCGGCGCGCTGAGCCGCCGGCGGGATACGATTTCCATGTCGGGTGGGGTTCCTGGTTCCGCCGGGGACGGGGCCCCTCCCTTTTTCCTGACACCCGGCAACGGACGGACCATGGCACGCATCTACGACAGCATCCTCCAGACCATCGGCCGCACACCGCTGGTGCGGCTCAACAAAATCGGCCGCGGCCTGCCGGGTCAGATCGTGCTGAAACTCGAGTTCTTCAATCCCTGCGCGAGCGTCAAGGATCGCATCGGCGTCAGCATGATCGAGGCGCTCGAGAAACAGGGCCGTATCGGACCCGACACCGTGCTGGTCGAACCGACCAGCGGCAACACCGGCATTGGTCTCGCCTTCGTCGCCGCGGCGAAGGGTTACAAGCTCGTGCTGACGATGCCGGAGACCATGAGCATGGAGCGCCGGCGCATGCTGACCGCGTTCGGCGCGGAACTGGTGCTCACCGAGGGCGCGAAAGGCATGAAGGGCGCGATGGCGCGTGCGAACGAAATCGTCGCGAGCGACCCAAAACGGTTCCTGCTTGTCGGGCAGTTCAGCAATCCCGCCAATCCGGAAATTCATCGCCGCACCACGGCCGAGGAAATCTGGAACGACACCGATGGCGCCTGCGATTTCCTGGTCTCCGGCATCGGCACCGGGGGCACGATCACGGGTGTCGGCGAGGTCATCAAGAAGCGCAAGCCGGAGTTCCGCTGCGTCGCGGTCGAACCGACTGCAAGCCCGGTGCTGTCGGGCGGCCAGCCGGGCCCGCACAAGATCCAGGGCATCGGCGCGGGTTTCATACCCGAGATCCTGAACACCAAGGTGATCGACGAAATCATCCAGGTGACGAATGAACAGGCCGGCGAGTACGCGCGCATGCTCGGCCGCGAGGAAGGTGTGCTGGTCGGCATCAGCTCCGGGGCAGCGCTGTACGCGGCACTGCAGGTCGCGGCACGCGAGGAAAACCGCGGCAAGCTGATCGTCGTGATCATCCCGAGCTTCGGCGAGCGGTATCTCTCGACCTGGCTTTATGAGGAGGCGACCAGCAGTGCGCCGCGCATCGTCCCACTCGTCTGATCAGGAAGCAGGCGGCGACCACTCCGAGCTCGCCGCGGCACTGACGGTTCCTGGCGACGCCGCGGATTTCCAGGCGCTGCGCACCGGCACCTGGCCCGATCGCACCGCTGTGCTCTCGTCCATCGACCGGCTGCACCGGCTGCTGATCGCGGAGACGTTGAAGGAGACAGTTGCGGGCGAAAATGCAGAGCGGCGCATCGAGCGCGAGCTGGACGTGATCGAATCGGTGCTCGCCGCGCAAATCCACCTGGCACTCGAGTTCCCGGCGCGACTCGGGGAAGAGGTCGCGCAGGAAACGGCAGCGCTCGGCGCCAAGGCGCAGCGCCTGGCCCGCGAACTGCTCGCGAACCTGCCACGGCTGCGCGAGCGCGTATTCGAGGACGCGCGCGCGGCCTGGCGCGGCGATCCGTCCTGCCGCCATCCAATCGAGGCGCTGTACGCGTTTCCCGGTATCTTTGCGGTGACGCGGCACCGGATCGCGAACATCCTCTATCACCTGGGCGTGCCGCTGCTGCCGCGCCTGATTGCGGAGAATGCGCATCACCGCACCGGCATCGACATCCACCCGGGAGCCACCATCGGCCGCGAGTTCTTCATCGACCATGGCACCGGCGTCGTGATCGGCGAGACCGCGATCGTCGGTAGCCGCGTGACGCTCTATCAGGGCGTGACGCTCGGCGCCAAGAGTTTCCCGGTGGACGCCGAAGGCCGCATGGTCAAAGGCCTCGCGCGCCATCCGATCATCGAGGACGATGTGACGATATACGCCAGTGCCACCATACTGGGGCGAATCACGGTCGGTCGTGGCAGCGTGATCGGCGGCAACGTCTGGCTCACGCATTCCGTGCCACCGAATTCGCGCGTGTCGCAGGCCGAGCCGCTGCAGTCCGGTTTCGAGCACGGCGCAGGCATCTGAAGGGAGTTTCCATGTCTGGCATTACCCGCCGTACGTTCAATCGCATGGCGGCCGCCGCTGGCGCGCTCACCATCCTGCCGTTTGGCAGCGCCTCGGCACAGGTGCGCTTCGTTTCCCCGCCGTTCCAGCTCGGCGTCGCATCCGGCGATCCATCGGCCGACGGATTCGTGATCTGGACCCGGCTCGCGCCGGAACCATTCGATACCTCTTACCTCGGCCAGACGATTTTCGAGGTCAGCTGGGAAGTCGCCGAGGATTCCGGATTCCAGCGCATCGCGAAACTGGGCACGACCTGGGCCCGGCCGCATGTTGCGCATGCCGTGCATGTCGTCGTCGATGGACTGGAACCGGGCCGCGAATATTTTTATCGCTTCCGGCTCGGACGCTACGAAAGCGCAACCGGCCGCGCGCTGACCTGCCCAGCTGCAACAACGGCGACGACGACGATGAAATTCGCGTTCGCGTCCTGCGCGCACTACGAGCAGGGATTCTTCTCGGCCTACCGCTATATGGCCGACGATCGCCCGGACCTGATCCTGATGCTCGGCGATTACATCTACGAAGACGCCTGGGGCGACCGGCGCGTGAGGCTCTTTGATCCTGCAGAGGCCGTCACCCTTAATGACTACCGGCGCCGCTACACGCAGTACCGCACCGATCCGGATCTGCAGGCCGCGCATGCCGCCTGCCCGTGGCTCGTGACCTGGGACGATCACGAGGTGGACAACGACTACGTCAGCCAGACCAGCGAGCATGAACTGTGTGGCGGTGAAACAGTGCGCTCGTCTTTTCCGGCGCGCCGCGCAGCCGCTTACCAGGCGTGGTTCGAACACATGCCGATCAGGCCATCGAGACTGCGCGCCGACATGGGCGTGCAGATCTACGGCTCGATGGACTGGGGAACGCTGGCTCGTTTCTACGTGCTCGACACGCGTCAGTACCGTTCGCTGCAGGTCTGCCCGCTGCCGCCAACCCTGGAGCGCTGCGATCTCGAGCGCGGCCGCAAGATCCTGTTCGGCCGGTCCGGCGGCGGCACCTACATCGATCCGGCGGAATCCGCCTGCAAGGCGGCGCTCGCGGATCCGGCGCGCACGGTGTTGGGTGTCGAACAAGAGCGCTGGCTTGACGATGCGCTGGCCGGCAGTCGCGCAGCCTGGAACGTGCTCGCGCAGAACGTGATGCTGATGACGATCGCCGAGGGCAGCGTGGAATCGCCGCGGCATTACAGCGACGCCTGGGCCGGCTACCCGCCGGCGCGCGAGCGGTTGCTTGCATCGCTGGTCCGGAACAAGACCGCGAATCCGGTGGTGCTGACCGGTGACATTCACTCCTTCTGGGTCAATGAGGTTTCGAATGCGGCCGGCCGACCGGTCGCGGTGGAATTGGTGGCCTCGTCGATCGCGACCAACACCTACGATAAGAGCGCCGTGCTGCCGCTCAACCCGGGTGCGATGTTCCACGACGGCCTGCACAACGGCTATGTGCGCTGCGAGCTCGATCGGCAAACGTTGCGTACCGAAATTGTTGCGATCGACAACCGTGAAGATCCGCGGAGCCCGCGCAGCACGACTGCCTCGTTCGAAGTGAAATCAGGGGATCCACATGTTCATCGCATCCAGGGCCAGTGACCCGCACGGCTTGTGGCTGGCGCGAATCGCGCTGGCCACGGCGATACTCGTGGCGAGCGCGATCCCGGCACTCGCCGCGGATACCTCAGTCGCTGAGCTCGAGGCGCGCTGCAATACGAAAGATTGGGCGGCTTGCGGCGATCTCGGATTTCGCTATGACACTGGCCTGGGCGTAGCCAAATACCCTGCCCGCGCGGCGGAACTCTACGAAGCGGCCTGCTACGCCGGCAATGCGATCCCCTGCCACAACCTTGGCCTTCTTCACAGCGCAGGCCGTGGCGTACCAAAGGATCCGTCGAAGGAAACGACGCTTTATTTGAAGGCCTGCAATGGCGGCTATGCGCCGTCCTGCTCCCTGCTCGCCGGCCAGCACCTGGCCGGCCGGGGCGTTGCCAAGGATGCAACCAAGGCCGCCACGTACTACGGCAAAGCCTGTGACGGCGGCTATGCGTATGGCTGTTACATGCTTGGCCTGCTCTACGATGTGGGCGACGGCGTGACCAAGGATGATGCCAAGGTCGTCTCTCTTTTCGCGAAGGCGTGCGACGGTGGAGTCGCCTCGACCTGCACGAGTCTTGGCTACTACTACGAGACAGGACAACGCGGTGTCCCGCAGGATCTGCCAAAAGCCGCGGCCCTGTATGCCAAGGCCTGCAGTCCGGAGGAGCCGCTCTCCTGTCTCAATCTGGGAGTGATGCACCACAAAGGCAATGGCGTAACCAAGGATGATGCGAAGGCCGCCGCGCTTTACACCATCGCCTGCGACACAGGTAAGGAACCGAAAGCCTGTTCCAACCTGGGCCAGCTGTACCGCAATGGCGAAGGTGTATCCAAAGACCAGCCCAAGGCAGCAGCGCTGTTCGTCATCGCTTGCGATGCGAACGACGCATTTGGCTGTCACAACCTTGCTGTTGTGACCATGAACGGCGAAGGCGTGCCGATGGACGATGCGAAAGCTGCTGCCCTCGCGCAGAAAGCCTGCGCCGGGGACTACGCGCCGTCTTGCAGAGCCGTGGGCAGCCGTTACTTCGGCGGCAACGGCTTGCCGAAGGACCCATCGAAAGCGACCACACACTTCGAAAAAGCCTGCAACGGAAACGACGGCACGGGATGCTACTTTCTTGGCGTGATGCTTGACGGGAATCACGGCGGCGTACTGGACAAGGCTAGGGCTGCAACTCTTTTCGTCAAAGCCTGCGAACTCGGTGAGAAGAAGGCTTGCGGCCGGCAGGTCGCGACCGCGGCATCGCCTACGACGACCGCCGCTGGCACCGCCACGTCCAAGCCTGCAAACACGGCCTGCAGGATCGTCAAGATGCAGCTCGGGGTCGACACGGTCGCGAGCGTCGAGCGCGACATCGCGGCGCGTGGCGGGACGACTTCTTCCGGCACGGGCCTCGGCAAGCATCGCGTGAGCGCGCTGTCGGGAGATTACCGGGACGCCGGCACCGACGTCATGGCCGTCAACTACGACTTCGATGCGACCGGGCCGTCGGGCCGGTTGATTGCCGTGACGATCGTGAACCATGCCAATACCGGCCCCGGCTACGAGAAATTGCTGGCCGAACGCAAGGCCGCGGCCACCGCAATCGTCGGTGCGCTACAGAAGAAATCTGAAACTGAGTTCCAGGCAGCGGCCCCGAACTGCAAGCTGCGGTTCCTGCCGAACGCGGGCACCTGGTTCATGTACGAGGTCTATCAACTGCCGAACTGACGGGGGCTGGTGCCGGCGGAGGGAGTCGAACCCCCGACCTGAGGTTTACAAAACCACTGCTCTACCAACTGAGCTACGCCGGCATCGGCCGGCATTCTACCCGGGCAGGGCGTTGCTCTGCGCCAGGTCCTGCACCGGGCGGCTCATCGCCGCCTCGGCGCCGCAGGGCGTGACCTCGAGGCGCAGGATGCGCCCGCCTTCGCCGTGCAGTTGCGCGGCATCCGGTAGCTGGGCCGGCGGTTCAACATCCACATCGATCCAGTACACGGTGCCTTTGCGCTCGCGCTCGACGATGCGTGGCTCGAGACCCAGCGCCTTGACATCATCCATGCGCCGCAGTGCACGCTGGCGTTCGCTGAACAGACCGAGCGAGATCGTGATCAGGCTGCCGTCGTCCGGCATCGCGTAGGCGTCGCCGATGCCGAAGCGCCGCAGGCGCTCGATAAGTCCAGCGGCGGCCGCGCGATCGGGCACGCCGCCGAGCGAGACCCAGTAGCCCTTCCACACCACGCCCTCCCCGGCCCGTTGACGTGGCTGGAGTTTGTTCTCGCGCAACAAGGTGGAGGCGCGCGCGGCATCGGTCAGGTCGCTGAAGGGACCGAGGCTCAAGCAGTTGCTGGAAGCGCGTGCCGCCGCGCGCTCGACGGGTCGTGCCGGCGGCGCTTCCCGCGCCAGCACGAGTTGCGGCCCTCCAGCCTGCGCCGTTGCGGTGTCGGTTTCCGGCCGGACCACCCAGTGTGTCCAGGCGTACCAGGCGAAATTCGCGAGCAGCAGCAGTGCAAACAACAGGCGCATGGGTGCGAAATCTATCATCGAACCGGCCTGACACTCACTTCACCTGATAGCACGCGCCGCCGGCCGCCGGCGGCATCCAGCAGCAACGCGCCATCCGCATCCACGCCGCGCGCGAGTCCCTCGATTGTCTGTTCGCCCTGCAGCACACGCACCGGGCGGTCCACCAGGGCATCGGCGCTGTGCCATTCGGCCGCAAAGGCGGCCATGCCGCGCTGGCCGAACTCCTCAAGCGCAAGCGCCAGTTCATTGATCAGCGCGGCGCTGATGAGGCCGCGGCCCGGTACCGTTCCGAGCGAGGCAAGGTCGGTGGCTTCAAGGCCCTCGGAATGAAGCGCGTCCAGCACGGCACGCGGCAGATGGATATTGATGCCGACGCCGACCACGACATAGGCCGGGCCCGCGGCTTCGCCGCGCAGGTCGATCAGGATGCCACCGAGTTTCCTCGTGCCATGAACAATGTCGTTCGGCCATTTCAGGGTGAGGCCCTGGAATCCAAGCCGGCGCAGTGCGCGCAGCACGGCAACGCCCGATGCGAGCGACAACGCGCTGAGCGCCGCGGGCGAATCGTGATACGTCCAGTTGACCGACAGGCAGAGTCCCGAAGCGAACGGAGCAAGCCAGCGCTTGCCGCGGCGGCCGCGGCCCGCGGTCTGGAACTCCGCGAGGCAGGCATCGAATCGCCCCGCCGGCAGATCGTCGATCGCCAGTAGCCGGTCGCTGGTCGAATCGAGTTCCTCATGCAACTCGAGATTCCGGAGGCGTCCCGCCGACCATTGTGGCAACGCGCTGCGGATCGCGGCGGCATCGAGCAGATCGAGCGGCCCTGCCAGCCGGTAGCCCTGCCCCGGTTGCGCGTCGAGCTCGACACCCCATGCGCCGACTTGCTGCAGCTGTTTCCAGACGGCGGCGCGCGAAATGGCGAGTTTCGCAGCCAGTTCCTCGCCCGAGTGCAGCTGACCGTCGGCCAGCAGGCGGAGCAATTCGCCGCGCCGGCTCAAGGCCGTGGATTCCGCGGCCGCAACAGCCAGAGCCGGTTCAGTCGTGGCTCGCTGCCGGCGTTCATGCGTGCGATGTTGCTGCGATGCGCGACGACGATCAGCACAGCCATCGTCACGGCGAATGCCAGCATCCGTTCGGTGTCCGGCCCGAGCAGCCAGAGCGCCATCGGCACGGACACCGCTGCGGTCATGGTCGCGAGACCGACCAGGCCCGTCAGCATCACTACGAAAAACCAGACCGTGAGTGCAACGGCCACGGTCCACGGTGCCAGCACCAGCAAAGTGCCGACCAGCGTCGCGCCGCCCTTGCCACCGCGGAACTCATGGAATTGCGGCCAGATGTGCCCGATCACCGCTGCGGCAGCGCAGGCGACCGTCAACCAGCCGCGCTCGACAGACGGATCCATCGCCACGCCCGGGATCTCGAATCCAGGCAGAAAACCTGCTGCGAGCCAGCCCTTGGCGACATCGATGACGACCGTTGCGGCGGCGAATCCAAATCCCTGCGTGCGCAACGCATTGGTGCCGCCCGCATTGCCGCTGCCCTGTTCACGGATGTCCACGCCCTGCACGCTGCCGACCAGCAGTGCGCCCATCAGCGAGCCCAGCAGATAAGCGATCAGGGTCTTGAGGCCGAGTTCCAGCATTCCCTGCAGCTCCGCCATCGAGGGTGCACGAATTCTAGCATTCGCTGCCCGGCGCCCCGCGCGGCAGGAACACTTCCGCAATCATGCAGCGCACGCTGCCGCCGCCATGGCGCTCGATGGTCGGGATCGGGGCCGTGACAATCCTGCCGCGGCCTTCGAGCGCGCGGCGCGCGGCGGGTCCGAGACTGGCCCATGCGGCATCCGACATCGCGATGACCTGGCCACCGTCCGCAGCACGGAGCGCCAGCAGATTGCCGGCGAAGCCGTGCATCGCGGCGACGCTGATCTCGATCGGCTCATGATCCGCCTGGCGCAGTTCACGCAGCAGCGTCGCGCGCTCGGCAGAATCCGGAATTGCTGCGGCGCAGATCACGGCAAATCCCTCGCCGATCGCCATCAGCACGTTGGTGTGATACGCCGGTTGTCCATCCGGCCCCAGCGCGTCGAATGCGACGACGCGATAACCGAGCCGGGTTGCGAAATCGTCGAGTGCGGCGGCCGTGGTGCGCGGCGAGCGGCAGGCATAGGCGATGCGGTGGCAGCGATCGAGCACCAGGCTGCCGGTGCCTTCGAGAAATTCGTGGCGCGATTCCCAGTGACTCAGGTCGATGGTGCGTGCGATGCGGAATCCGGCACGGCGCAACTGGGCCAGCGGTTCTGCGCGGCGTTCCGCGCGCCGCGAAGGCGCCATCATTGGATAAAGCACGACGCTGCCGTCGGCGTGAAAGCTGACCCAGTTGTTGGGAAAGACGGCGTCGGGTTTTTCGGGTTCCGGCGTGTCCTCGGCGACCTGCACCTCGACGCCGGCGGCCAGAAGCCGCGCCACCAGGCCGTCGAATTCGCGCCGCGCGGTCTGCTGCGTGTCGGAGCCTGCCCCGCCCTGCTGAAACCGATTCGAATCCGCGGTCTCCGGATTGGCACCAAAGCGCGCGGGCCGGATCATCAGCACCGCGGTGGCGCAGGACCGGTCCGTTTCCGGCTTCGGGTTCATCGCTTCAGTCTAACAAAGGGCGTGGCGGTCACCCGCCACGCCCCATTCGAACGGATCTGCGTCAGAACTCGACGCGGAGGCCGAGCTGGACCCTCCAGACCGACGGCAGTGCCGACAGACTGTTGATCGGACTGGTCGGTCCGGTCTGGCCGGCACGCGGCCGATACACGTAGCAGGTGGCCGAGCCACCGGGGCAGCCGGTCGTTGCGATGCGATTGACGTCGAGTACCGGCGCCACATAGATGAAACTGACCTGACGCAGCTGGCCCCAGTCGTTGTTGATCAGGTTGGCAAGGTTCTCCACGTCGAGCGTCACGACGCTGCGCACCTTGCCCCAGATCGGCAGCTCCTGCGACAGGCGCAGGTCGAGCACCGACAGCCAGGGGCTGGTGTGCGAATTACGCGGCACGATCCGGCCGCGATACTTCTCGAGGCCCTCGCGCTGTATGAACGCCTCCGTCGCCACGCCGAATGCCGCCGACGCCGTGGCATTCACGTTGGCGACCGTTACGCAACCGGGTACGCCGGCAGTCACGTTCGCCGCCGTGCAGAGCACCTCGTAAATCACGCCGCCCGCGGTACCGGGTTCCCCCGGCACATAGAACAGATGCCGCTGACGCGACGCCTGGCGCGGATCACCGAAAACGCTGGTGCCGGCGCCGAAGGTGTAGCTGTAGGCGCGTCCGGAGCGGCGCTCGCCGATCAGCGAAACACTCGTCTCGTAGTCGCCGAACAGCGCCTTGCTCCAGGAGAACAGACCCTTGAACTGGTGTTCGATTTCGTAGTTCGAGGTCTCGAGTTCCGGATTGTTGGGATCCGCCGTTGCATAGCTGTCCCAGTTCGACAATGCGGTTGAACTCGTTCCTGAGTTCACATCGGTGATGTTCTGGTTGCCGTAGCCAATCATCGCGTCGAAGCGACCGGCGCCCGTGCGCCAGGTCTTGCGGAAATCGATCGCGAATACCGTGCCTTCACCACCGCTGGTGTTGGTCAACAGGAGGTCCTGTCCTGCCGGTCGAGTGCAGAGTGTCTGACCGACGGGTGGTATCTGACCCGGGTTGCAGGGCGAGAGGTCAGCGCGCGACAGGTAGCGCGGGCGCCCGTCCGGCGACGGCGGCAGCGCGGCATTCGGGATCAGGCGCAGGTCACGCCACACCACTTCGTCCTTGACCCGCGAGACCACGAGGTCCGCATTCATTTCGACGTCCCAGGGCAGCGTGTGCTTGATGCCGAGATTCCAGCGGTACTGCGACGGGATCTCGAAATCCGGGTCCACCGCGTTGACCTGGCTGTCGCCGCGCAGCAGGTTGTGCTGATCGAGGACTTCCTGGGCGATGTTGAATCCGTCGACGCCCAGCAGCGCCTGGTCCCGATACGGTTGCGCCGTGCTCTGGTTGATCGTCTGCTGGATGACGTTGACGCCGTCCACCGAGAAGCTGTTCGAGATCCAGACGTTGGGGGAACCGCCGCCGAACAGGCCCCAGCCGCCGTAGACCGTCGTTTCCGGACGCCACTGCCAGTTGAAACCAATGCGCGGCATCACCAGCTCGCGCCCGTCGAGCGTACTCTGGTTCGAGAAGCCGTAACGGTTCTCGAAGTTCGTGTTCAGCGGCGGTGCGTCGCCACTCGAATACGAATCCCAGCGTACGCCGGCCTGCAGCTTCAGGTCCGGTGACACTTGCCATTCGTCCTGGAGGTAGACGGTATCGACGTCATAACCGAAGATCGCGGCGCCGTCGTCGGTATTGTTGGTGTAAGCGTTGTTGTAGACCAATGAACTCGCAATCCGATTCTGGAAGTTCTGCATACCAGTCTGGCCGTTGGGCGTCGCCGCAAATACATATTGGCCGCGGCTGCGCGGCAGGAATACGTTGAAGATGTCGAGCATTTCGCGCTCATAGCCGGTGGTCAGCGTGTGGTCGCCGAGGAAGATATTGGCCTTCAGCTTC
>JANNTO010000194.1:0-1630 GCA_031403675.1 Gammaproteobacteria bacterium
GATCTGATCGAATCCACGCCCGACCTGCGCCGGCAACTTCGCGACAACGCAGTCTGGTTCCGCGCGCGGATGGCGGCACTCGGTTTCCAGCTGGTGCCCGGCGAACACCCGATCATCCCGGTGATGATCGGCGATGCCGCGCTCGCCGTACGCCTGGCCGACCGGCTGCTTGAACTCGGGGTTTATGCGATCGGTTTCTCGTATCCGGTCGTGCCGCTCGGCAAGGCCCGGATCCGCACGCAGATGTGCGCCGGCCACACGCGTGCAATGCTGGAAATGGCGGTCGCCGCATTCGCACAGGCCGGCACGGAACTTGGCATCATCGGACCATGAGGTGCTCATGAAGGCATTGATCAAGGCCAAGCCGGAACCCGGTATCTGGATGGGCGAATTGCCGCGGCCGGAGCCGGGTCCCAATGACGTGTTGATCCGGATGCGCAAGACTGCAATCTGCGGCACCGACATCCATATCTACCAGTGGGACGCCTGGGCCCAGCGCACCATCCCCGTGCCGATGCAGGTCGGCCACGAATACTGCGGCGAGATCGTCACCATCGGCAGCGAGGTGCGCGGCCTTGCAGTCGGCGATCGCGTCTCGGGCGAGGGGCACATCACCTGCGGCCACTGCCGCAACTGCCGCGCCGGCCGCCGTCACCTGTGCCGCAATACCCAGGGCGTCGGCGTCAACCGACCCGGCTGCTTTGCCGAATACATGGTGCTGCCGGCCGCCAACGTATTTCGCCTGCCGCCCGGCATTTCCGACGAGATCGCGTCGATCCTCGACCCGCTCGGCAATGCGACCCATGCGGCGCTGTCATTCAATGTGGTCGGAGAGGACGTGCTGATCACCGGCGCCGGCCCGATCGGCATCATGGCGGTCGCGATCGCGCGCTTCATTGGCGCGCGGCATGTCGTGATCACGGATGTCAACGACTACCGCCTCGATCTGGCCCGCAAGATGGGTGCGACGCGGGCGCTCAACGTCTCGCGCGAGCGCATCGACGACGCAATGCGCGAACTCGGCATGGAGGAAGGATTCGACGTGGGCCTTGAAATGTCGGGCAACCCGTCCGCATTCCGTGACCTGTTGCGCGTGATGCACCACGGCGGCAGCGTGGCGCTGCTCGGGATCCCGCCCGGCGAGATGGCAATCGACTGGAACCAGGTGATCTTCAAGGGGCTGGTGATCAAGGGCATCTACGGCCGCGAAATGTTCGAGACCTGGTACAAGATGGCGGCGATGCTGCAGAGCGGACTCGACGTCAGCGCGGTGATCACGCACCGCTTCGGGATCGCCGACTTCCAGAACGCGTTCGAGACCATGAGCGGCGGCCAGTCCGGCAAGGTGATCCTGGACTGGGCTGCTTAGGGGACTGTCACCTTTGCCGGCTCTGCGGCAAAGGGGACTGTCCCCTCCGGGTCAGCTCAGTCCACGCGGCAGCCGCACAGATAGACTGGCCGGCCCTCGGCCGCGAGCGCGATCAATGCGCGCGCTTCTGCGAGCGCCGCGCCGATGCCCGGCAGCGGTGAACTCCGCGGCGCAATCGTTTCGATGACCCAGGCCGCTGCGGCCCGCAGATGCAACGCCAGCGCATCGCGCCAGCTCATCTGCTGCTCGATCCATTCGACG
>JANNTO010000195.1:0-3299 GCA_031403675.1 Gammaproteobacteria bacterium
GGTTTCGTGAGTTCTCAGGACGTTATCGGATGCTGTCAGATGTTGAAATGGTGGCTAGGGAGAGAATCGAACTCTCGACCCCGGGGTTATGAATCCCGTGCTCTAACCAGCTGAGCTACCTAGCCACGCGATGGGAAGGTACCCTCGGGGAGGCGGGATTATATATTGAAGCGGAAGTGCATGACGTCGCCTTCGCGGATCAGGTACTCCTTGCCCTCGAGCCGCATCCTGCCGGCGTCGCGCGCACCTGCCTCACCCCGATGCTGGATGAAATCTCCGTAGGCGATCGTTTCGGCACGGATGAAACCGCGCTCGAAATCGGTGTGGATCACGCCCGCGGCCTGCGGTGCCGTCGCACCGGAGCGCACGGTCCAGGCGCGCACTTCCTTCGGCCCGGCCGTGAAGAAGGTCAGCAGCCCCAGCAGCCGGTAGCCGGCGCGAATGATGCGATCGAGACCCGGCTCTGCGAGACCAAGATCGGCGAGAAATGCCGCCCGGTCGGCCTCGTCGAGTTCCGATATTTCTGCCTCGATCGCGGCACAAACGGGTACTACCTCCGCACCCTCGCCCGCGGCGAGCGTCGTGAGCGCGGCGAGATGCGGGTTGCCGGTGAAGCCATGCTCCTCGACATTGGCGACGTACATGACGGGTTTCGCCGTCAGCAACTGCAGTTCGCGAACCCGCTCGCGCTCAAATCCATCGAGCGTCATCGCACGCAGCGGCACGCCCTGGTCGAGCTGCGCGCGAATCCGCGTGAGGGAATCGCGCCAGCGCATGGCGTCCTTGTCCATGGCCTTCGCGGCCTTGTCGGCACGCTGCTGTGCGCGATCCACCGTCTCCAGGTCTGCGAGCGCCAATTCGGTGTTGATGACCGCGACGTCGGAAGCGGGATCGATCTTGCCTGCAACATGCACGACGTCCGGATCGTCGAAGCAGCGCACCACGTGCGCGATTGCGTCCACTTCGCGAATGTGCGACAGGAACTTGTTGCCGAGACCCTCGCCCTGCGATGCGCCGGCGACCAGGCCGGCGATGTCAACGAATTCGATGGTGGTCGGCAGGATTTTTTCCGGCCGTGCGATCGCGGCCAGTGCGTCGAGGCGCGGGTCGGGAACCGGCACGATGCCGACATTCGGATCAATGGTGCAAAACGGATAATTCTCGGCGGCGATCCCGGCGCGCGTCAGCGCATTGAACAGCGTTGACTTGCCGACGTTCGGCAGCCCGACGATGCCGCAGCGGATTCCCATTATTCGGGATCCGCAAGAGGCTGCGTGTGCAGGCGGTTCATCATCTTTTCCGCACCTTCGGTCAGAAGACGCGGGAACTCGGCGACCGCAAGTTCGATCGCCTCGCGCATCAGTCGCTCATCGACTGCGCCGGCGCGCTGCAGCACGTAGTCGATCACGACATCCCGGTGACCAGGGTGGCCGATGCCGATGCGCAAGCGCCAGAACTCCTCGCCGAGGTGGGCGATCACGTCCTTCATGCCATTGTGGCCGCCGGCCCCGCCGGTGAACTTCAGGCGCGCAACACCGACCGGCAAGTCGAGCTCATCGTGAACCACGAGCACCTGTTCGGCCGGCAGCTGCAGGTAATCGCAGAATGCGCGCACCGACAGGCCGCTGCGATTCATATAGCCCATCGGTTTCAGCAGCCACAATGAAACGCCTGCAATCGTGATTCGGCCGGCATCCGCGTTGTAGCGGCGTTCCGGCTTCAGTCGCCCGTCGTGACGGCGCGCCAGTTCGTCGATGAACCAGAAACCCGCGTTGTGGCGCGTGTGCTCGTGTTCGGGCCCGGGGTTGCCGAGCCCGACCACGAGTTGCAACGGTAAGCCAGTCACTCCTTACTTCTTGCCGTCGCCCTTCTTGGCATCCTTGCCGTCCTTGGCGCCTTTGGTGGCAGCGCCTTTCGCATCGGCGGCCGGCGCCGCTCCGGGAGCAGCACCCGGCGCGGCACCCGCGGCAGCGCCCGGCGCAGCGGGTGCACCCGGCAGGCCCGCGGCGGCCGCTGCGGCAGCGGCTTCGTCGACGACCGGCGCCACTTCCTCTTCTTCGACACGCGGCATGTGAATCGACGCAACCGGCGCATCGCGTCCGGCCAGCAAGTCCACGATTTCGACGCCGGTGGGCAGGGTGAGGTTGGAAAGCTTGAGAACCTGGTTGATCTCGAGGCTGGAGACGTCCACTTCGATGAACTCCGGCAGGTCCTTCGGCAAGCAGGTCACCTCGATGTCGTTGCGCACGTGCGAAAGGACGCCACCCTGTTCCTTGACCCCCTTGGACTCGGCACCACCCTTGAAGTGCAACGGCATCCGCATGCGGATCTTCTCGTCCTCCAGCACGCGCTGGAAGTCGATGTGCATGATCTGGTTCTTGTACGGATGGCGCTGCACGTCCTTGAGCACCGCCGCCTGGCTCTGGTCACCGACCTTGAGCGCCACGATGGTCGAGTAGAACCGCTCGTTGTCCATCAGTTGCGCGAGGCGCGTGTGGTCCACGAGCAAGGCGCGCGCATCGCGCCGCCCGCCATAGAGAATCGCCGGGACTTTGCCGGTACGACGCAGGCGGCGGCTCGCACCCTTGCCCTGGTCGTCCCGGAACTCGGCGTTGAGTTCGAACGAAATCTTCATTGCAGAATACTCCCGATTCAAGGAACCGCCGGCCCGCGACCAGGCACCGGCGATCCGTTTTCGGCGCCACCGGACCATCCGGCGACTGCCGTGCGAAGGGGCCGTCCCCTCCTAATCCACGTACAGCGAACTGACGGATTCCTCATCGCGAATCCGCCGCATCGTCTCGGCCAGCAGCTCCGCAACCGACAGGACGCGGATGCGCTTGCAATTCCTCGCAGCTTCAGCGAGCGGGATCGTGTCCGTCACGACCAGCTCGTCCAGCGCAGAGGCGGAGATCCTCTCGACCGCCTTGCCCGACAGCACGGGATGCGTGATATACGCGATCACGCGCAGCGCCCCCTCGTCCTTCAGCGCCTGCGCCGCCTGGCACAGCGTCCCCGCCGTATCGACGAGGTCGTCCACCAGTACGCAGTTCCTGCCGCGCACGTCGCCGATGATGTTCATCACCTGCGACTCGTTGGCGCGCTGGCGCCGTTTGTCGATGATCGCGAGGTCCGCATTGTCGAGGCGCCGAGCCAGCGCCCTTGCGCGCACCACGCCGCCGACATCCGGCGACACCACGATCATGTTGTCGTACTTCTGCTTCCAGACCTCGCCGAGCAGCACTGGCGACGCGTAGACGTTGTCCACCGGCACGTCGAAGAAACCCTGGATCTGGTCC
>JANNTO010000196.1:0-5608 GCA_031403675.1 Gammaproteobacteria bacterium
CCGTGGAGGGAACCAACGAGCTGCCCGAGATGATTACGATGGCAAAGGACTTGCGCGGGCAGGCCGATTCGGAGGAGATCGGTGCATACAGCGAAGTGCTCGCCGCGATGGGTGCCACGGCATTGCGCGAGCTGGGAGAGCAGTACCTCGAGCGCACCCGCATTCACCGCAAGACCGATCGCCCGTTTTTCATCGACAAGATGCCAAATAATTTTCTGCACATCGGGATGATTCACCTGGTGCTGCCGAATGCGAAGATCATCGATGCGCGCCGGCATCCGCTGGCCTGCTGTTTCTCGAATTTCAAGCAGTACTACGCGCGCGGCCAGCGCTTCAGTTACGGTCTCGAGGACATGGGTCGCTTCTATCGCGACTACGTGGAATTGATGGCGCACTTCGACGCAGTGCTGCCCGGGCGCATCCACCGCGTCATCTATGAACGAATGGTCGAGGACACCGAGTCGGAGGTGCGCAATGTGCTCGCGTACTGCGGCCTGCCGTTTGAGCCCGGCTGCCTGCGTTTCTTCGAAAACGAGCGCCCGGTGCGTACCGCCAGTTCCGAGCAGGTTCGTCAACCCATCTACCGGGAGGGGGTCGAGCAATGGCGTCACTATGAGGGGTGGCTCGACCCCCTCAAGGTGGCGCTCGGTCCGGTGCTGGATGCCTACCCAGCCGTTCCCCGCACCTAGATTCCGCTCCAAAGTAGCGCTATGGTGCGGTCATCGGCGTTGCGGCGGCGCAACAGCCGCTCGCCGGCGCTTTACCTGGTACAGGTATTCGACGTAGTCTTAATTGCCGCTGCACAACAACTGGAGTATCGCTATGCCGGTTTCCAAGACCACGAATCTCCCATACGCCCTTACACGAACCCCGGTGGCGACAGCAGTTCTGCTGGCGCTGGCGAGCCCGGCGCTCCTGGCACAGGAGCAAACATCGCTCGGTGAGGTCGTGGTTACCGCGCAGAAGCGCACGGAAAACCTGCAGGACGTTCCGATCAGTATCCTGGCGCTCGGCAATGAGCAGCTGGAACAGCTGCAGGTGTCGAACTTCCAGGACTACGTGAAGATGCTGCCCAGCGTGACCTCGCAGCCGGGCCTGCAATCCGGCGCCGGTTTCGCCTCGGTATACATGCGTGGCGTTGTAACCGGCGGCGACGGGCAGGCGACCACCTCGCAGCCCAGCGTCGGCATGTATCTGGATGAGCAGCCGATCACGACAATCCAGGGCAACCTGGATATCCACATGTACGACATCGCACGCGTGGAAGCACTCGCCGGACCGCAGGGCACGCTGTATGGCGCGAGTTCGCAGGCCGGCACGATCCGCATCATCACCAACAAGCCCGATCCTTCGGGATTTGCCGCCGGCTATGCGCTGGAGGGCAATTCCGTCGACGCAGACGACACCGGTTACGTGGCCGAGGGATTTGTGAACCTGCCAGTTGGCGACAAGGCGGCCATCCGGCTGGTGGGCTGGACGCGCTATGACGCGGGTTGGATCGACAACGTGGCAAGTACCCGCACCTTCCCGGGCGACCAGGGCACCACCTTGGATGATTTCCAGGTAAGCAATTCAAGCTATGCCAAGGAAAATTACAACACGGTCGAAACCTATGGCGCCCGCGCTGCGCTACGCATCGAACTGAACGACAGCTGGACCCTGACGCCCACCCTCAGCATGCAGAATCAGGAAGGAAAGGGATCCTGGGGCGACGATTTGAGCCAATGTGCGGTGGTAGTCTATGACGAATTCGATGTAGCACCTGGATACAATCTTGTCGTACCTTGCCCCACCGGGGTGACTAACGCCTACCAAGCCAGTTCGGCTGCAGGCAATTACAACACTCGCCGTTTCCGGGAAGAATTCACCAAAGACGAGTGGTACCAGGCCGGGCTGACGATCGAAGGGAAAATCGGCAACTTTGACCTGACTTACTCGGGTAACTACCTGAATCGCGATGTCTTGGGGTCATTTGACTATTCGGACTACTCCTACTGGTACGACAACCTCTACACCACCGGCTATTTTGCCAGCTTGTTTCTTGACAACGCTGGCGCCCGGCCCAATCCGGCACACAGTTTCACCAACGATGATGGCTACACGAAGCAAAGCCATGAACTGCGCATCAGCTCAGCGCCGGACAAGCGGGTCCGCGCGATGCTCGGATTCTTCTGGCAGAAGCAGGAGCACGATTTCTATCAGCAATTCGGCAACATAGCGGGCCTTGCGGACCGGATGGTGATGAACTCGACGGTGAACATCGTGAACGGAGGGGGGGCCGGCACCAACGCGTTCCCGGGCGTCGTGTACCTGAACAGCATGGACCGGGAAGACAAGGACAAGGCCGTGTTCGGTCAGGTGAGCTTCGATCTCACGGATCGTCTGGAGCTGACGCTGGGTGCGCGCTACTTCGAACCGGAAGTGACGGTCAGGGGATTCTTCGGCTTCGGACTGGGCTTCAACAGGCGCTGTGCCCCGGGTGTGACTGAAAACCCCCCTACTTGTACTCCTCCTATTCCCGGCTCAACGGAACCGGGCGCCGTGGCCAACGGCGGCGATGGCGCGTACTCAACGATCGGTCGGAGATGGTCTCGCAACGGCGAGTGGCGTTGCCCCTCGCAGGCCGATTACAACGACACCCCATGTCAGAACGTTGACAAGGGAATCTCCGAGAGCGACCACATCGCCCGCTTGAACCTGACCTTTAAGGCCACCGAAGATGCCTTGCTATATGCGACGTGGTCGGAGGGCTACCGTCCCGGCGGCATCAACCGCAATCCATTTGCCGGCGACTACACCTCGGACTTCCTGACCAACTGGGAGGCCGGATGGAAAACCCAATGGATGAACCGGCGCCTGCAGTTCAATGGCGCAGTGTTCCTCGAGGAATGGGATGATTTCCAGGTATCGTTCACGGGCGCGAATGGCATCACGCAGGTTGCCAATGGCCCTTCGGCCGAAATCCTGGGAACGGAAATGCAGCTGCTCTGGCTCGCGACTGACAAGCTCATGTTGTCGGCGGCGGCAGCTTATTACGATTCCGAGTTGAAGGACGATTTCGCCAACTTTGACGCCGCCGGGAATGTCACCGGAATCAGCGCACCGGCGGGAACGTCGTTGCCTGTCACCCCGGATTTCAAGGGTAATTTGGTTGCCCGCTACACGTTTGATCTGGGCCAGTTCGAAGCACACCTGCAGGGCGCTTATGCCTACACAGGCAGTCGCTCATCCAGTCTGGACCTCGCAGATAATGCAATCACGGGTGATATCCCGTCGAGTTCGACCCTGGATCTCAGTGCAGGCATCCGCAACGACAAGTACGCGGTGGACTTGTTCGTCCAGAATGCCACGGACGAGGACGCGGTGGTGTACAAGACCTCCAATTGCGCGACAAACGTTTGCGGCTACCAAACCTATGGCGTACGCCACCGGCCGCGGACCATCGGTATCAAGTTCTCGCAGGACTTCTGATACCGGCCTGGCCTGTAAGAGGCAGCAGGGCGAAAGGGGCGCAGACGGATGCGCCCCTTTCAGTTTCCGCCGAACGCAGCGGTTGCACCGTCGATCATGAACTGCACGGCGAGTGCGGCCAGCACCACGCCCGACAGCCGGTTGACCACATTCGCTCCGGTCACGCCCATGCCGCGCATGACCAGCGGCGTGAGGCGCATCAGCGCGTAGGTAAGCGCGAGCACCAGCGTCACGATGCCGAACAGTCCGAACGACAGCGGCACGTCGGCACGCGACGCCCCGAACGTCAACAACACGATTGCAAGCGCGCCCGGCCCGGCAATGAATGGGAATGCCAGCGGGAAAACCGAGATGTCCGCGCGTTTCCTGCTCTCGGTCTTCTCCTCGGACGTCACGCGCGTGCCGGACTCGCGTGCGAACACCATCTCGAGCGCGATCAGGAACAGCATGACGCCGCCAGCGATGCGAAACGCCGCGACACTGATGCCCATGGTCTGCAGGAACCACGCGCCGCCGACCGCGAACAAGGCGAACACGCCGCCCGCGATCAGCACGGCCCGCCGTGCCATGCGCCGGCGGAATGCCTCATCCGCGCCTTCGGTGAGCGCGGCAAACAGCGGCACCAGCGAGATCGGCTCGACGATCACGAAGAACAGCACGAAGAATTTCAGCAGTTCATCGACCATCGCGCGCCTCCCTGCCCGTGTCGCCCGCCAGCACGCCGCGCCCGTCCAGCTTGCCTGCCCGGGTCAGCCACAGTAGCAACAGCAGCCCCGGGATGCTGAGTGCCGCCGTGTAGCTGAAGAAGACCGGATAACCGATCGCATCGACGACGAATCCGGAGGTGCCCTCCAACAGTTTGCCCGGCAGCGCATAGATGGAAGAGAACAGCGCGTACTGCGTCGCCGTGTAGCGCGCGCTGGTCAGGCTCGAGAGGAATGCGATCAGCGCGGTGCCATGCACGCCCTGTGCAAGATTGTCGAGACTGTTGACGAGTCCGAGCCCCATCAGCGTCGGCGTATCCGTGGCCGCGAGCAGCGCGAATCCCAGGTTCGAGGCCATGACCAGGCCGCTGCCGAAGTACAGCGCCAGCCGCAATCCGAACTTCGCGATCAGGATGCCGCCGATCACGACACCGAGCATCGAGACCGGCAGGCCGATGGCCTTCACGATCGTCGCAATCTGCCCGAGCGTATAGCCGTGATCGATATAGAACGGATTCGCCATTGAACCCATCGTGAACTCGGTCAGGCGGTAGCAGCCGATCAGGAGCAGCGCCACGATCGCGATGCGGGTCCCGTAGCGCGCGAAGAAATCGGTCAGCGGGCAGACGACCGCGCCGATGAAGGTCGCGCCGAACTCGCGCAATGACCCCGGCCAGTGCGCCTTGCGCTCGAGCCAATCGACGACCCGCGTCTCGCGCTGCATTGATTCGCGCGTGACGGAAGGCCGCGGCTCGCGAACCAGCAGCGTCGTGACGATGCCGACACCGGCCAGCACCGCCATCACCAGGTAGCTGGTCGGCCAGTCATAGCCCTCTGCAATTCCCAGTGCACCTGCGCCGCCCGTGATCAGGGCCGCCCGATAACCGATCTGGTAGGCGGCCGCCATCGCGCCCTGCATGTCGACCGAAACAGACTCGATTCGCCAGGCATCGATTGCGATGTCCTGCGTGGCCGAACAGAACGCGAGGAACAACGCGCCGATCGCAATCTGCGTGACCCCGGTTGACGGATCGCTGCTCGCAAGGTTGGCGATGCCGGCCGCGATACCAATCTGCGCCACCAGCATCCAGCTGCGCCGCCGGCCGAGCAGCCTGAACAGCACCGGCAACTCGAACCGGTCGACGATCGGCGACCACAGGAACTTGACCGAATAGACCAGGCCAACCCAGGCCAACATGCCGATGGTCGCCCGTTCGATGCCGTCCTGGCGCAGCCAGGCCGACAGCGTCTGGAATACCAGATAGAACGGCAGTCCGGCCGAGAAGCCGAGGAACAGCATCGACAGCACGGGCCGCTGGCCGTAGACAGCGAGGGCCTGCAACCAGCTACGGCGTTCTGCAACAGCTGCCGTGGTCAAAGTGCGTAATCCATCGTGAGCGGCGCGTGATCGGAGAACCAGGTGTTCTTGTAAA
>JANNTO010000197.1:0-5489 GCA_031403675.1 Gammaproteobacteria bacterium
CACCGTCACGAACCCAAGGCCATTGACGAAATCATCGACAACGACGACAGTCCACTAACCGCTACACCACCGGCCCGGCATGCATCGGAATGATGGCCTCGCTTGCATCGGAATGGTGGCCCGGCTTCGCCGGAATACGCAGTCAGCTGCGGCGGGCCTAGGGAAACTCTGATTTATTCACACGTTGCGGATTAAAATACAGCATCTATTGAGCATGTGAGGTCGATCGATGCGCCCGAAGCAGGAGACGTTCGCCGCGGCGAGCTTTGAGAAGTACCGCAAGCCCACCCGGCGCGAGGCTTTTCTGGCGCAGATGAACGCGGTGGTGCCGTGGGGCAAGCTCACTGCTCTGATTGAACCGGTGTATCCGGCAGGCCAAGGCGCTGGCCGTCCGCCGGTGGGCCTGGAGCGGATGCTGCGCATCCATTTTCTGCAACACTGGTTCAATCTTGCCGATCCGGCGGTGGAAGAGGCGCTGTACGACTCGCGGGCGATGCGAGAGTTTGTCGGGATCGATCTGGGACGCGAGCCGGCGCCTGATGAGACCACGATCTGCAAGTTTCGCCATCGGCTCGAGGCGCATGAACTGGGCAAAGATTCTCGCCACGGTGAATGCCCATCTGGCCACAATGGCACCGCGCGCCGGTATAGCTGCGCATGCAGCGCCGACTCATCGAGCTCGGGCGGCAGCGGCCCCAGGCCCGCGGCGCGGGCCCGCCGCAGGCACTCCTGCAACGTCGAGCGCGCTGCCGATGGCCATCGCGGCCGAAGTGGCGCTTTATCCATAGCCCGCCCGCTCGATCCGCTTGTTAAGCGTGTCCTCACGATCTCCCAAGAGACTACTTTGAAACAGGCTTCATTCTCGCATCAGTCAACGCTCGCATGACCGCTTCGAGCGGTCCCTGGTCGAACTTGGTTCGCCAAAGGCTCGCGAACAGCATGGCCAAAGCGCAGAAAATAGCCGAGCTAAGTAAGGCGAACGGCAAGGTCTGACTCTCTAGCCGCCCGATTACGTCGAGCACACCCATGCCGACCACGACGTGGGCCACGTAGAGTGTCAGTGCAAGCTGCCCCGTCGCCACGAAGGGCCGGAGCCACGCTGCACCCTGGTAGCGTTCACCCAGTGCGATGGCAGCAGCAACTACGGCACATGCGACACCGCCTCCCGCCAAAACATAGAGCGGCATGGGCGGCATCGGCTCCGTCCCGAAGATGGCGACGATGGCTTCCTGATCGACGCGCGTCTCACCGGGCGAGAGCATCCGAGTAAGGAGCCAGCTTGCGACTTCGGCAGCAAATGCAACCCCCGCACCCCATGCGACCACGCGCTTCCGAATTGCGGCATTGCCCATGTCGAGCCGTCCCAGCACCATGCCTACGAGAAGAAACGCCAGCCACGGGATGACCGGATGGAAGCCGTTAAAGAACAAATTGCGCATCATGCCCACGGGAGTCCACAACCCGTCATAGGACAGCGTCGCCCAGTCCCATCCCCGCTCGTAGTCCAGGGTGAAGAGCATTAACGGGAACGCCAACACGAGCGCGGTAGCGATGGTCCAAAGCCGACGAGCCGGGACGGCCAGCAGAAACGCGGCCATGGCGATGTAGACCCCGTAGAAGTGCAGAATGTCGCCAGGCCAGACGGGCGTGTAGAGCAGACCGACAAGGAACAGAAAAACCGCTCGCTTGAGCAGTGTCGTGCGAGCCTGCACCAATTGACCTGCATCGCCTGACACTCGGGCCTTCTGCGATCCCAACGAGATGCCTGCACCCGCCAGCACGACGAATGTAGCGGCTGAGCGACCGTCGAGCAGGCCGACCGCGCTATCGAGCCAAGTCACGCCGTTCTTTTCCGCCACCATCACGATCTTGAAATTGACGACCACCATGCCGAAGACGGCTAGCGCCCGGGCAATGTCGAAGCCGATGATCCGCCGTGTCACAAGCACTCTCCGGTTGGTGGCTGCCTACAGTTGGCCGTCAGAAATCACGCGACACAAAGCGTCAAAACTGACGCATAACACCGCGCTGATCGATAACGCGTTGATGACCATGGGCCTGAGTGTCGCATACTGCCCCGCGCCGGCAAATCCGGCCGCCACACCCCGTGCGCAACCCCGAATCAGAATTCTGAGCGGGCTTGCCTGTTCTTCTCAGCATGCCACGCGGTTCTCGCCGTCAAGGCCGTCCGCTGCTCGCGCCTCAGGTGCTCCTCTGCTCCGCGAGTCGGCTGCGCCGAGCCTGTGACGGCTGCGCTGCCGCGTGACCTCTCCGAGCCACGGGCAATCCCGCCCGGGACAAGGAGAGACCATGAGACTTCTCACTAACGCGCAGTGCCTCGAGTACCGCTGCGAACACTGCGGCTTCGACTGGTGCGAACTGGACGAAGCTATCGACGCGGAAAGCTGCCCGAACTGCGGCACCCTCGACATCGCGCCAAGTCGCGCGCACTCACTTCGTGATGCCGTCATCGCGGAGGAGGCGCGCCCATGAACCTCATCACCGACGGCGAGCGCCTGCAGCTTCTTGCCAACGGCCGCGTCCAGCGACAGGCTATCCGCTACTACGCCGGCGATTGCCTGCCGGCCGACCTGTATCCCGTGGTCAAACTCTTCACGCCGGACGCCGGCGCGACCTGGCTCCTCACGGAACTGGATCCCGACGATCCGGACCTCGCCTTCGGGCTGTGCGACCTCGGTCTCGGCGAGCCGGAGCTCGGCTACGTCCGCCTGAGCGAACTGGCGAACGCTCGCGGTCCCTTGCGATTGCACGTCGAACGCGATCTGCACTTCGAGGCCGACAAGCCGATCTCGGCCTACGCGGCGGAAGCTCGCGAGCACCGCCGCATCCGCGCCTGACGGCGCTTCGGGCCGCCGGATCCGTCCGGCGGCCCTTTCTCTCGTCATTTCTCGGCCGCCAGCACAAACGCACCACCCAACAAGCCCGAAGTACTGCGATGCTTGTGCATTCGCGTGCATGAGGCACTCCGAGAACTGCTCGGCGGCAGCGCAAAGCTGCATCCCGACGGCAATCATTTCGTGGCCGAAATGCAAATCGGCCCCGGAGCCCTGCTAAAGGCTACCGGCGCCGAACCATGGATTGGTAGCGGGGGCATGCTTCGATTCTGGCCACAAGCGGTTCCCCGAGCGGGCAGTAAGGCTACGGCGGGCTGCCTGAAGGTCGGGATTCGTTGATCGGAGTGACGTTTTCACCGTCGCTCTCCGTGGCGAGGAAACATATCGGTTATGCTTCCTAAGCTTTATGCGCGTACACCGAACAGGAGACACGATTATGAGTCATCAC
The DNA here is from genome assembly GCA_031403675.1 of Gammaproteobacteria bacterium. GTDB lineage: Bacteria > Pseudomonadota > Gammaproteobacteria > Steroidobacterales > Steroidobacteraceae > SCUD01. Next base: position 3,304 of record JANNTO010000197.1, read on the forward strand.
ATTGTCGCTAAACAGCATACGCGCGCGTTCAAAACCCATATGATCCTCGGCGCCGTTCTCATCATTGGCGGTCTCACGCTGGCGTTTCATCCGTCGCTGTGGCCCTTTCTTGCAACGGTTGGCGCGATATCGGTTACGGTACATCTGGGCGGCGCGATCGTTCTGCTCGGTGGCGCCATGCTCGTCGTCACCGCGATCCACCGTTTTATGGCGCGCCGGGCGGCACAGAATCCCGACAGCCCCGGCGCGACGATACGCTGGGCGTGGTTCTATGACGTGCTTGTCAAAACTCTGACCTTTGGCCGCGAACGCGCCATGCGCAACGCCATATTGGATGTTGCGCGTGTGAGCGCCGGTGACAGTGTGCTGGACGTCGGCTGCGGCACAGGAACGCTCGCGCTCGCCGCGTCGGAGCGTGTCGGCGCAAACGGCAGTGTGTACGGCGTCGATGCCGCAGCGGAAATGGTGGCGCGTGCGAAATTGAAAGCGCAACGCGCGGCGCTGCCTGTGATGTTTCAGGTTGCACCGGCGCAATCGTTACCCTTCGATAGCCACCGCTTCGATGTCGTGTTCTGCACACTGGTGTTGCACCACCTGCCCCTACGCGCACGCGCGCAAGCCGTGACCGAAATACGCCGCGTGCTCAAACCCGGCGGGCGCTTGATCGTCGTCGAAATCGGCACCGCACGCGGACTATGGGCGGCGTTCAATCCCGTGGCGCTGCTGCATGGACACGATGCCAAGCACATCGTGACCGAAGTCGAAGAACTTCTACGGCACGCCGGATTCGAACAAATACACGCGGCTCCACTTGGCTTCGGCGTGCTCGACCGCGTGCTGGCGCGGTAGCCGGGGCCATAGTCCATTCAAACACCCCATTGCGGGTCGGCTGCGGCGCAAGTCGAAGCGGCCGGGCAGGGTGGGCGTGTGCTGGAGCGGGGAAGGGGGTGACGATGGCAGTGGTTTTCGGCTTCGGTATCTTGGCGTTGGCAGCAGCAATGCGGGCCGGTCATGGGTTGCGGGCGGCACGGAGTCGGAGTTGCCGGTCGCGCGCCCGGGTGCGGGGTGCGATCTTGAGAGGCGGTTAGATCAGGAGCTTGCGCACGGGCGGCGCACGGCTCGGATGCGCCGGATCGACGGACACGGGGTCTCGGGCCGCGAGGCGCGCGTCGACGCGTTGGCCCACCAGCGTGTAATGAACCGAGTAATACGCACGGCCGACTTCGATGTGATGATCCTGATGCACCCGCGCGCCGATTTTCCAGAGGTCAACCTTTAGTTGGGGTACCGCGATTGTGGCGTGATCTAGGTCCAGTACCAGACCGGACCGCCGGTACCGGCTTTTCGGGAGTTCCCGGTAAAACCGCCCGTCCAGGAAACCCCAGGCGCGGCGATCGCATCCCACCCTTGAGGCCGATACCCCCGCAACACTCCCCCTGCCGGCTTCGCCGTCGAGCACGTTGCCGCGCGTCGGACCAAAATCCGGAGCCATAGAGACGGGGGCTTGCCTGTTCTTTTCACGCTACCACACCGTTCTCGCCGTCAAGGCGCTCCGTTGCTCACTCGTCCCTGCAAGTCGGTCTTTGCACGCGCCGGTCCTCGTTCCTCTACTCGCCGGGTCGCTCCGCCGAGCCCTGACGGCTCCGCTGCGGTGTGGCCGCTCCGCTGCGCGGGCAATCCGCCCGGGATACGGAGCAAGACCATGGGAACAATCCTCTTTACCACCGACGTCAACACCAAGACCGGCTTCCGCGAAGCCACCTTCGACGAAGTGATGGCCGGCGCAAGGCATGCGCTCGCGATTCGCGTCCGCAAGGGCACGATCATGACCTCGCCAAAGGCGGCGCGGGACTACCTGACGATGCGCCTGGGAGCCCGCGAGCACGAAGTGTTTACGATCCTGTTCCTCGACAGCCGCCACCGGCTGATCGACTGCCTGGAACTGTTCCGGGGCACCATCGACGGCGCGAGCGTGCACCCGCGCGAAGTCGTCAAGGAGGCGCTGTAACGCAACGCGGCCGCGGTAATCCTCTCGCACAACCACCCGAGCGGCGTCGCCGAGCCATCCCAGGCGGACGAGATCATCACCACTCGCCTTCGCGACGCGCTGGCCCTGGTCGAGATCAGGGTGCTCGACCATCTGATCGTCGCCGGCAGCGACGTCACCTCCTTGGCCGAACGGGGAG
>JANNTO010000198.1:0-2771 GCA_031403675.1 Gammaproteobacteria bacterium
TCCGGGTCGCCGAAGAGGGCCTGCGCGAGCAGCACGCGCAGCTTCCAGCCCGGCGCCACCGCGCTCATCGGCCCCTGGTGCTGCTCGATCGCGACGCCGAGGCCGAGCAGCAACTCCCCCGCCCTCGCCTCCGCCGTGTAGCCGCCGTACTCCTCGTACTTGTGCTCCAGGTCCGCCGCCTTGAGGAACTCGTCTTCCCCCGCGTCCGGATTCGCGTAGATCGCGTCGCGTTCCTGCATCGCCTTCCACATTTCTGCGTGGCCTTGCAGGACTACGTCCAGCACCCTTTGGTCTTCAAAGGCGAACTGGTCCTGGCGGAGGCGGCCGACGCGTTCGTTCGAGTCGATCGCGATCGAGCCGGCGGAGGGCTCGAGCTCGCCGCCGAGGATCTTCATGAAGGTGGACTTGCCGCTGCCGTTGGCGCCGATCAGGCCATAGCGGTACCCGCCGCCGAATTTCACGGAGACATCGGAGAACAGGGGCTTGGCCCCGAATTGCATGGCGATGTTGGAGGCGACGATCATTGAACTGGATCCACAAACAAAAAGAGCTGGCCGCAGCCAGCTCTTGGTCGGGTCTAACAGCGGGGGGCGGAGTATAGCAGCCGCGCGGCATTGGACCTGGCGCTTACCGTCCGCCACCCGGTTCTTCGGCGCCATGATGAAAGCCGATACCGCGGCTTGGCGGATCGGGCGGGGGCTCGAGCAACGGCAACAGTTGGCGATAGATGTCGCGCAGTGCGGTGTCGTGCTCGAGCAGCGTTCGGTCGATCTCGGCAATACGCTTGACGAGCGCCAGGTTGGCGACGAAGCGGTCGCGCATCTGGACGAAGGCCCGGACGACATACACGCTCATGGCGACCGCCTGTGGGCTGTTCAGCACCGTGGCCACCATGAGCGCTCCGTGCTCCGTGAAAGCCCAGGGCGGGTAGCGGCGACCGCCATGGGGGCCTTTCGCCAATCGCGCCTGGACTTCGCTTTTTACCGGGGATTCAGCGGGTTGCGGACTTGAGATCGCAAATTGCGATCTCAAGTCGGCGAGTTCCCGAGCATTGAGTTGAAACGCGAAGTCCTCCGGAAACCGGTCACGGTTGCGCTTGAACGCTTCGTTGAAGCGCCCCGTGGACACCCCGTAGAGGCGGGCCAGGTCTACGTCGAGCATTGCGCGTCGGCCACGGAGCCGGAATATCAGCCTCTCCAGCCCGTCACCTTCCGGCGTTCCTTTCTTACTGCGCTCTCCCATGCGTGACTAAACGCATGAACGAGGAACCGGATGACTACTGAAATGAGGAGCCCTGCTTGACGCGCATGACGGGATCGATCCCATCCGCCGCAGTCGCGTCGAGATCGCTCCAGTCCTCCTTCGCGCAGGCTTGCCGCACAACCATCGCCGCAACCCCGGCACTCATGCGCCGTGCGGCACGCTCGATTTCCAGGAAATTGCCCATGGATGCAAGGCCACACTTCGAACCCAACACCAACTCACTTGCGGTCGGACTGGTTGTATCCCACAGCGGGTTCGTTTGAGCGAAGCAATTTAATGAAGTAGCGTTCTTTCTTACGAACATCTGCATCATTTTCACTATTCGATTCCCAGAGTATTTCCTTCCGAATCGTGAAATCGCGTTGTTGTTCGCGCGTGAAGTCCTTGGCGATTATCTTGCTACTTGCGCTTCCAAAATAGTTGATGCTGTCTGTCAGATCCATTCCAACGTAGATCTTTCCGTTGGGATAGACGATCTTGTAGATGACTTTCATTGCGTGCGATTGCCAGGCTGACTTTCTTAACGGACTAATGCTCGATAGAGAAACGGCAAGCTGATATCCATCCGATAGTCGATGTCCGAGTGGTCGTCGTCGAATTCCTCATATCGGTGCTGGATGCCCGCCTCCGCCAACCGCTGCGCCAAGATCCGCGAGCCGTATTGAATGTGATACTGGTCCCGCCAGCCGCAGTCGATGTATATCCCCTGCAATGACTTCAGGTTTTCCTGATATCTCGAAACCAGATTGATCGGGTCGTTCCTCCTCCAATTCCTCCAGCGCTCGCCGATCACCTCCCCCGACTCCGCATTGAACGGAATCCTGAACCCATTCGGCGCCCGCGGATCCGGGTCATAGGTCGCCGCCATGCACAAATTCATGATGGCGTGGCCCTCCTTCCCCGAGAGCTTCTCCTTCTTCCACACGTGCGCCAGGAACCGCTTGATGCGCCCGTCGTCCTGGCCTTTGTCCAAGCCTTTCCGCCGCGCCTCGCGCAACGCGTCGTAGACCCCGGCCTTCCTCTTGGGCAGGCGGTACTTGGCGAGTTCGTTCAGGGTGTTCGGCCAGTCGTGCCAGTAGACGAAGTCGAAGTAGGCGTCGCCGGAATGGTTGGCGATGGCGCCCCAGTACTTCGCGTACTTCATGCCGTGGATGATGGCGCCGTAGCCGCCTGAGGACTTGCCGAAGCAGCCGCGGTGGACCCGCGAAGCCAGGGTGCGGAACTCCCGATCGACGAAGGGAATGATCTCGCGCGTGAGGTAGTCGGCGTAGTTCCCGATCGCGGAGGAGTTGACGTACTGGTTGCCGCCCAAAGCGGTAAAGCAGTCCGGAAAGACGAGGATCGCCGGCCCCATCTTCTTTTCATGGATGAGCCGCGCAGCGCGCTCCGGCACGTTGTCGCCGAAGGGCTTCCAGTTGGTGTGAGCGAGTCCTGAGCCGGTGAAGCCGACGAGGTCGTACAAAACCGGGAAGCGGTGCTTGGTGCCCTCGTCGTACTGCGGCGGCAGC
>JANNTO010000199.1:0-5804 GCA_031403675.1 Gammaproteobacteria bacterium
ATACAGCAGCGTCGCCTCGGGGCGGTGCCGCAGGTACCCCGGCGGATCGACAAATAGTGGAGCACGCAGGCGCTCGGCCCGCTCGCTCGCCATGGCCTCGCGTCCCTGCGATGGTTGGACGCAGCCACGCTACGCCGCTGCACGCACAGCCGATGATCGCGATTCCTGTCAAAACAATCAGATTCGGCGCAAACCGCAGAGGGTTGCGGGATTTATCGAGTTCCGATAATATCGGAACGTGATCGAAACCTTCGGAAACGCTCTTGCCGAGGACCTGTTCGATGACAGGAACAGCAAGGCGACGAAGGCGTTTCCGCCAGAGCTCCGCCGAGCCGCGAGGCGGAAGCTGCAGTATTTGCACGAGGCGGCGGATCTCAGGGACCTCAAGTCACCGCCTGGCAATCGGCTCGAGGGTTTGAAAGGTGACTTGAAGGGATTCCACTCGATACGGATCAACGATCAATGGAGAGTGGTCTTTCGATGGAGCGGTGGCAACGCGTTCGACGTGCAGATCGTCGACTACCACTGACGGAGCAACGAATCATGGCAAAGCAACCGAAGAACCCGTTTCACCCCGGTGAAATCCTGCTCGAGGAGTTTCTCGAGCCGTTGGGCATTAGCCAGGCCGCGTTTGCGGAAAAGATCGGCTGGACGAAGGCACGCCTCAACGAGCTGATTCGCGGCAAGCGTGGCGTCACGGCTAAGGCGGCGCTCGATCTTGCCGAGGTCTTGGGAAACTCGCCGAAGCTCTGGATGAACTTTCAGGCTACCTACGATCTCGACAAGGCGATCAAGGCGAGAGACGCCGCTTAGCCCGTAATCGGAATCGCCCCGTAGAAAAGGGGACAGTCCCTAGGCGATAGCCGCGCGCTGCACGCGCTGCGGCTGCGAGATGCCGTAACCCTGCGCGTAGTCGACGCCGAGGCCGCGCAGCACCTCGACGATCTCCGCATTCTCGGCCCATTCGGCAATCGTCTTCTTGCCGGTCAGGTGCCCGATCTCGTTGATCGAGCGCACCATCTCGCGGTCGATCGGATCGTGCAGCAGCCCTTTGACGAAGCTGCCGTCGATCTTCAGGAAATCGACCGGGAAATGCTTCAGGTAGCCGAATGACGAGAGTCCGGTGCCAAAGTCGTCCAACGCGAACTTGCAGCCGAGTTCCTTCAACGCCTGGATGAAGCGGCTGGCTTGCGAGAAATTGGCAATTGCGGCGGTTTCGGTGATCTCGAAGCAGATCTTGCTGCCGTCGATGCCGCTCCTGTGGAACTGCTCGATTACGAACGGCAGGAACTTGTCGTCGCCGAGGCTCTGCCCGGACAGGTTGATCGAACACATCGTCAGGCGCCGGCGTTCGTCCGCCTCCGACACCAGCCAGCGGAAGGCGCTGTCGATGACCCAGCGGTCGATCGAAGGCGTGATGCCATAGCGTTCCGCGGCCGCGATGAACTGGTCGGGCGCCACGATCTTGCCGCTTTCGTCGCGCATCCGCAGCAGCAACTCGAAATGCTCGCCGGCATCCTCGACCTGCAATGGCTGGATGGTCATGCGGTACAACTCGAAGCGCGACTCCTCGAGTGCATTGTTAATGCGCGCGGCCCACTGCATCTCGCGGCGGCGGCGCATCAGGTCGATGTCGTTTTCTTCGAAGCAATGCACCCGGTTGCGGCCCGATTCCTTGGCCGCGCCACAGGCGGTATCCGCCGCCGACAACACCGAGGCCACGTCTTCGTTCTCCGCGGTGATCGGCACCACGCCGATCGAGGCGCCGAGCCGGAAAGTGCGGTCTTCCCAGGTGTAACGGAAGTTCCGGATCGACTCGCGCAGCGTCTCGGCGGTGCGCAGGGCCTCCTCGAGTGAACAGCTCTCGAGCAGCACACCGAACTCGTCACCGCCGAGTCGTGACAGCGTGTCGCGCCAGCGGACCTTGGATTTCAGCAGCGCACCGACCTGGCCGAGCAGCGCATCTCCGGCGCTGTGACCGCAGGTGTCGTTGACGATCTTGAATTGGTCGAGGTCGATGTAGCAGAGCGCGTACGAGGTCTCGCGCGCCTTGGCGCTCTTCAGCGCCCGCTCGAGACGGGTCTCGAACTCGCGGCGGTTGACGAGTCCGGTCAGGACGTCGTGGCTCGCGTGATAGGACAGGCGGCGATTCAGCTCACGCGATTCCGACACGTCGTGGAACACCAGCACGCCGCCGGTGACGGTGCCGCTGCCGTCGCGGATCGGCGATGCGGTGCTCTCGATGTAGAGTTCGTTGCCGTCCTTGCGGATCAGCAGCATTGGCCGCACCGACTTGATCGAGCGGATCCTGCGCACCGCGACCGCGAGCGGATTCTCGAGCGGCTCGCAGGTTTCCTCGTGGAATGAGCGGAAGATCTCGTCAATCGTGCGGCCGAGGCTGTCCTCGAGCCGCCAGCCAGTCAGCTCTTCGGCGACCGGATTCAGGTACTCGACGCGGCCGTGCGCGTCGCAGGTGATCACCCCGTCGCCGATCGACTGCAGCGTGATCTGGGCGCTTTCCTTCTCGCGAAACAGCGCCTCCTCGTAGAGCTTGCGCTCGGTGATGTCGAGTTCGACACCAATCAGGCGGCGCAGCCGCCCCTGGTCGTCCACGCGCGCACAGGCCCGGCCGATCACCCAGCGCCACTCGCCGTCGGTGTGCTTGAGGCGATGCACGCTCTCGAACATCGGCGTCTTGCCGGCGATGTGGTCGCGCATCGAAGCCGAAACCCGCGCGAGATCCTCCGGATGCACCATGCGGTGCCAGTCCGGGGACGTGATGACGTCGTTCTCTTCGAAGCCGAGCATCCCCTTCCAGCGCGGCGAGAACCAGGTGTGATTGGTCTGTGCGTCGTAATCCCAGAGGCCGTCGTTGGCGCAGGGCAGCGCCATCTCCTGGCGTTCCTGCATGTCGGCCAGCCGGTCGGCGAGCGAAATTTTCTCGAGCCCGCAGGCGAGACTGGTGCCGACCAGCTTCAGCAGCAGGTGCAGGTTCACGTCCCAGCCATCGCGCGGCGAAGAGGTTGCAAATGCGAGGAATCCACGGACCGTGCCCTGCACTGCAAACGCGATCAGCAGCAGCGAGCGGATATCGAGGCCCGCCAGTCGCTCGGCGTCATTGGCCTGCTCAGGTTTCACCTTGACGGTGTCCCGGATCTCGAGGATGCGCACGTGCTCGAGTCGCGAACGAATCCAGGGTAGTGCCTCGAGTGGCTCGCCTTTCAGTACTTCGGGGCGGCATTGCGCAAACGGGCCCTTGGCGGCCGCGATCGAATCGATGCGCTCGCCATGGCCGTCGAGCAGCACGAGGAATACCGCGTCGGTATTGATCGCCTCGCGCAGGATCTCGAGGCTCTGGCGGATCACCGTGTCGGCATTACCGGCGGTGATGTTCTGGAAATCGACGGCAACTTTGGTGCAGGCGAGGTCGATGCCTAGCGGCGGACGATCCGCTCGCGGCTGCCACAGCTTGGCGGACAGGATGTCCGAAGCCGTGAACTCGGGAAGCTTATCGCCTTGCACCGTCGGCACCCCGATGGGATCCCCCTGATTTCGAGGCAGTCTCGCAGTCGCGCATTGTCCCGCCGTAGGAACCAGTTAACGGATCCTGCTTCCAGGCGGGATTGGTAGTTGCGCGGCATTTTGTCAGAATCCATTAGGAATGCAAGCTAAGCAACTGTATTTGCTATAATCCTGACCTCAAGCTTGGCGCGTGATCACCCCCGACTTGACGATGTGCGGGTTGCCGTCTGCATCGCGTTGAACCTTCCAGCGCCGGTAGTTCCACAGCCAGTCCGGCGGGCGTTCACGGGTGAGCGTTTCGACGGCGGCTGCATAGCGTTCGATCAATGCACCCGGCGCCAGCTCCTCGCCTGCCGCCGAGAGCGGCACGAAAGCGACGCGGTAGCGGCCGCGCGCCTCGCGTCGCATTGCCAGGTACCAGACCGGCAGCCGGGCGCCGCGTGCAATTGCTTCCGGGCCGAGGAAGAACGCGGTGTCGAGCCCCATGAACTGCGTGAAGTAGCGCACGACCGACGACGTCGGGGCCTGATCGGCGACGATACCGACGACGCGCGCCGGGCCGCGGTGGCGCAGCACCTTCATCAGGAGCCGCCGGGCCGGGATCATCTGGGCGCCGAAGCGCGAACGGACGGTCAGCATCAGGCGGTCGCCAAAACGCCCCTTCAACGGCTTGTAAGTCGCGTGCAGTGGGTGACCCATGCCGATCGACAGCTTGAGCAGGGTCCATTCCCAGTTACAGTTGTGCGAGGTCACGACGATGATCGATTGCCCGGCGTCGAGCGCCGCACGGGCCGCCTCGGCACCGTCAAAGGTCACGCGGCGGTCGATTTCGTCCGGCGTCATCGTCGCAGCCTTGATGATCTCGACCGAGACGTCGGCGAAACTCCGGTAGAACGCGCGCCGCGTAGCGTTGACCCAATCGGCATCGCGGTCCGGGAAGCACGCCGCGAGCTGCATGTCGATGATCGCGCGACGGTGCTGCAACACGTGTTCGGCAACCCAGGCGAACAGGCTGGCGACCGCGTACCAGATCGGCAGCGGCAGCGACGACAACACCCGCAGCCAGAGCGGCAGGCGCTCGAACGGCTGGCGGTCTTCGAGGTCGGCGGGGCGGCGCCGGAAACGCTGACCGCGGGATTTGTGGATTTGTCCTGGTAATCGCATTCCGCGGCGCAGCTTACCGGAACTGCTACGCCAGCGGCATCGCCGCAGAATGCGCGGCCGGTTCAGCCCGCGTCGGCGATGCCGAGAGCCCTGGCGACGTCGCGCCAGGACAGGAACTTGAAGTTCTGCTGTTGCCCGCGCGGCAGATTGCTGCCGTCCTGCACCACCAGCATCCCGTCGGGAAAGCGCGGGCCGAGTGGCCGGCTGGTGACTGCGAGGCCGTCGGTCTCCGAAGTACCGTCAATGCCGCGCGCCGCGTCATCGATGATCTGAAACTGGCCCACGAACGCGTTGTCGCCCTCGCGTCGATAGACGGTGTAGCGGTTCGCACCCTGGTTCGACAACAGGACATAGCCACGGCCGTCGCGTCCGTGCCAGATCGCGACACCTTCGAGGTCAGCGACCAGGCCGCTCCTGCCACCCACGCGGTCGATCTCACGGCGCTCGTCACCACCGTCGGCGGCGGCCCGATACCTCCAGAATCCATGGTCTTCCTCAGCCACGTACAGCGCGCCGGTCTCGTCGTCTGCAGCGCAGCCTTCGGCCTGCGAGCCGACCAGGAACTCACGCACCATTTCGGCGACGATCTCAGCGCCGTCGGCGCGGATGCGCCACTGCCGGAAGCGTCCGTTGCCTGAATCATTGACGAAAATGTAATGCCCGCCATCCGGACTTGCGTACATGCAAAGTCCGTAGGGGTCGGCAAAGCCGGTCGGCACCGACTGACCCACTGGCGTGAGAAGTCGCGTCGCAGGATCGAGTAGATACAGCGCGATCGACTGGTCGCTGCGATTGCTCGCCGCGACCAACACCACCGCGTGGCCATTGACGACCAGGCCGTCGCGAAGATCGACATTGTTCATGCGCCCGCCCGGCAGTGTCTGCAGCAGCCGCCCCTCAAGGTCGTAGACGTGCAGACCGCGCTGCTTGTCGGTACCGATGACGAGGCTTTGCAAGGGATCCAGCGGATTGACCCAGATGGCGGGGTCGTCGGCCGCATCGCCCGCGGTCTCGACCGGTGGGGTTTCGACGACCGCGGAGACCTGTCGCAGCGCGCGGCTTTCCATTGGCACACAGCCGACCACGGCCATCAGCGTCAGGCACAGGCAGCCTTGATA
>JANNTO010000200.1:0-2016 GCA_031403675.1 Gammaproteobacteria bacterium
CATCGTAGAGCCCGAACACCGCCATGATCGCGCACGACAGCAGCAAACCGAGCGGCATGAAGTACTTCGGGTTGCTGCGGTCGGAGACGGAGCCCATCAGGAACTTCGACACGCCATAGGCGACCGACAGGCCGGTCATGACCGTGCCGAGTTCCTCCTTGTTGTATTCCGGATGCTCGGCGAGCAGATCGGGAATCGCGAGCGCGAAGTTGCCACGGACCAGGTAATAGCCCGCATAGCCGATGAAAATGCCGGCATACACCCGGCGACGCAGTCGCCGGTACGCCGCATCCACCTCGGCCTCGGGCAAGGGCGCGGCAAACGTTGCCGGCCTCAGGAACCCGATCATCGAATGGCGGTCGGCGACGGCACCGCGATGCCTTTTGCCTGGAGTACCGAACGCAGCAAGTCGGGGCGGTCGCTGATCATGCCGTCCACGCCCAACGCGAGTACGCGCTCCATCTCCTGCGGATCGTTGACAGTCCACGGAACGACGGTGAGACCGAGGGCGTGCGCTTCCTCGACTACGCCTGCATCAAGATCCATATAGTGTGGCGACCAGACGCGCGAGCCACTGGCCTTGACGAGCCTGGGAACCGAACCCGCATAGTCATCGATGTCGAAACCACCGAGCCACTGCGACGGACCCGGCGTGCCGACCTGCACAGTGTCCTCGCCGGGTTGCTGATCGGTGAGCGCAACGGTCACGAGCCTGGGTGCGAGCCGGTGCACGATGTTGAGCGTCTGCCAGTCGAAGGACTGGATCGTGGTGCGTGACTCCATGTGCGATTTGCGGATCACCCTGAGCATGGCTCTTACAAAAGGCTCCGGCGCTGCCGTCAACTGCGGTTGCAGCGGGTCGAGCTTGGTTTCAATGTTGAAGCGCACTTGCCGATTGCCGCTGTTTCGCACCAGCGCATAGACGTCGGCGAGACGCGGGATGCGTTGACCATCCACCGGCTGCTGGTCCGGAAAACGCGCGCCATAGTCGCTGCCCGGTCGCAGGCGCCCGACGTCGTATCGCTGCAGCTGTGCATAGGTCAGTGACTGCAGCAGCGGACCCATCGCCCCCAGGAAATTTCCTTCGTGGTCGCGGGTGATGTCCGGATTGAGTGCCAGATCGTGGCTTACGACCACGATCCCGTCCTTCGTCACTACGCAATCGAGTTCCAGCGTGCGCACCCCGAGTTCCAGCGCTCGCGCGAAACCCGCAAGCGTGTTCTCAGGCCGGAGGCCGCGTGCACCGCGGTGTCCTTGCAGGTCGAAAATGGCCGTGGGTCCGGACTCGCCACCCGCCAGCGTTCCCGGAACAGGGGCGCATAAGAGCAAGAGCCCGACCAGGCGGGTCCAGCGGATGCGCAAGCCATGGTGGTTCTTGTCTGCCAAGATGCTCCGCAAGATATCCGGTCTCGATCGGCGCCGCTACGCTCGCAATGCCCTTGACCGAGGTTCTGGCCCTATTTCGGCCTTGCTTCTCACGGACCCGTGGGGGACGATTGTTCCATCAGCCTTGCGCCAAGGGTTTAGGGGGCAGTCATGCGAAACATCCTCAGAACTGATCTTCGATTCGCCATTCGCCTGGGGATCAGCGCGGCACTCCTGTGCGGCGGAGGACCGACGGCCTGGGCGGACCAGGCGGAGACCGCTCCCTCGCAGGCGCGCGAAGCGACGCCATTCGATGAGATCACGGTGACGGCCCAGCGCCGTGAACAGAACATCCAGGACGTTGGTATTTCGGTGACTCCACTCGGCACGGAAACGCTGCGCAACCTCAATATCGAGTCGGCCACGGACATTGTGCGTGCCGTGCCCAGCCTCAAGATGAACGCCTACTCCTCGGCGCAGGTCGTGTTCAACATCCGCGGCGTGTCGCAGAACGACTACGGCGATCAGCAGGAGCCGCCGGTCGCGGTCTATCAGGACGACAGCTACTCGAGCTCGATCAACCTCGCCAGTTTTCCGGTGTTTGACCTCGCTCGTGCTGAAATCCTGCGCGGGCCGCAGGGCACCTTGTTC
>JANNTO010000201.1:0-5624 GCA_031403675.1 Gammaproteobacteria bacterium
GACCCGCTTGATGCCGACCAGAATCCTGCGCATTCAATCGCCTCCGTTGGTTCGCGTCGCATCCTATCGGAAGTCGTGCGAGATGCGCTAACATGGCATTATCAATCAGAGACTTAAACGATGTACCTCGCGTGAGTTCACATTCAATGGCCGGTTCCGGCGCGCAAATGACTTGCGGCGGTGCGTGGACCGGACTAGTTTCCCGCAGCATTGCAGGTCGTATGCGAGGGGAACATCCGCATGACCCAGGTGGCGCGCGGATGGGTGTTCAGAGCGGCGACCCGGGAGCCGCTTCTTTTTTGCGCGAGCGTTGACCGGCGGTGAATACATTCGCATTCATTGCGAGGCGGCTGCTCGGAGCCATCCCGACGCTCGCCGTGATCGTCGCACTGTCATTCCTGCTGACGCGTCTCGCTCCCGGCGGACCGTTCGACGAGGAACAGGCGCTGCGGCCGGAGATCCGCGCCAACCTCGAGGCCGCCTATGGACTCGACCAGCCGATGGCGGTGCAGTTCGGGCGCTATGTGTCGGGTCTGCTGCATGGCGACTTCGGCCCGTCATTCAAATTTCGCGATTTCACGGTCACTGAACTCATTGCCAGCGGCCTGCCGGTCAGCCTGACGATCGGTCTGGCGGCATTGCTGCTGGCGCTTGCATTGGGCATTCCGGCGGGTGTCGTTGCGGCGCTCGCGCGCGGGCGGCTCACGGATCGTCTCGTGATGACACTGGCCGTGGCCGGCATTTCCGTGCCGGTATTCGTGATCGCGCCGCTGCTCGTCCTGGTGTTCGGCATCTGGATGCACTGGCTGCCGGTCGCGGGCTGGGAATCCGGACGCCCGTCGGATCTGGTGCTGCCGGTCGTGACGCTCGCGCTGCCGGTGATTGCGTATGTCGCGCGCCTGACGCGCGGCAGCCTGCTCGAGATCCTGCGCGCACCCTGGATCCGCGCGGCACGCGCGCGCGGTTTGCCGTCGCGCGTCGTGCTGCTGCGGCACGCAATGCCGGCGGCGCTATTGCCGGTCGTCAGTTATCTCGGCCCGGCGACCGCGGCCGTGCTGGCCGGTTCGCTCGTGGTCGAAACCATCTTTGGTCTGCCGGGCATGGGCCGTCACCTGGTCCAGGGCGCGCTGAACCGCGATTACACGCTGGTAATGGGCATGGTGATCGTCTATGCGACGCTGATGATCGTGCTTAATCTGCTGGCCGATCTGGTCTATGCCTGGCTCGATCCGCGCATCCGGCAGGAGCGGCGCCTGTGAGCGGCGGTTTGTGGCGCGATGCCATGCAGGAACTCCGGACCGATCGGCTGGCAGTGACCAGCGGCGTGATCCTCGCGCTACTCGGCTGCGTTGCGGTCGCTGGCCCTTGGTTGCTCGATTATCGCGAGGACCAGATCGACTGGGCCAACATGGCAGCGCCACCATTAGCCGCTGACGGGCACTGGCTCGGTACCGACCGGTTGGGTCGCGACCTGCTGGTGCGCACCCTGTTTGGCCTGCGGGTGTCGATGGCGCTGGCGCTTGCGGCCACAGTCGTCAGCCTCGTCATCGGCGTCGGCTGGGGTGCGACGGCGGGCTACCTGCGCGGCCGGGCCGATGCATTGATGATGCGCTTCGTCGACGTGCTGTATTCGCTGCCGCAAGTGTTCTTCGTGATCATCCTGACGGTCGTGTTCGGGCGTGGGCCGCTCACACTGCTGGTGGCAATCGGCGCATTCGGCTGGCTGACGATGGCGCGCATCGTGCGCGGCCAGGCGCTGGCACTGCGCGAGCGTGAGTTCGTCGAAGCCGCCGTGGTCGGTGGCGCCGGGACCCTGCGAATCGTCAGCCGGCATATCGTGCCCAATCTGCTCGGACCGGTGATTGTCTATGCGACGCTGACCGTGCCACAGGTGATCCTGGTCGAAAGTTTCCTGAGCTTCCTCGGCATCGGCATCCAGGAGCCGCTTGCGAGTCTCGGCAACTTGATTGCGGATGGCGCCGCGGAGCTGGAAACCGCGCCGTGGATCCTGGCGGTTCCGGCCGGTTGTCTGGTGCTGCTGGTATTCTGCTTCAACTTCCTGGGCGACGGCCTGCGCGACGCCCTCGATCCGCGGGAGCGCTGATGGCGCTGCTCGAAATTCGCGCGCTGAGCGTCGATTTCGCAGGCAAGCGGCCGATCCGCGCCGTGGATCAGCTCGATCTTTCGCTCGATCGCCAGGAGCGCGTCGCAATCGTCGGCGAGTCCGGTTCCGGCAAGAGCCAGTTGCTGCTGGCCTGCACCGGCCTGCTTGCGGCTAATGGACGCGCGCGGGGATCGGTGCGCTTCGACGGTACCGAGCTGATCGGCAGCGGCGATCCGGCCGCCGCGGTGCGTGGCCGCGGTATCGGTTTCGTATTCCAGGACGCTTCGGGCAGCCTCACGCCGCACCGGCGCATTGGCGATCAACTGGCCGAGGCCGCAGTCGCGGCCCGCGGTGCGGATCGGGACTCGGGGCTGACCGATGCAAGACGGATGCTCGAGCGGGTGCGACTTCCGGATGCAGGCCGCCGGCTGGCGCAGTATCCGCACGAGCTGTCGGGCGGCATGCGTCAGCGTGTCGCGATTGCCGCCGCGCTGATGTCGCGGCCGAAACTGCTGTTTGCCGATGAGCCGACCACGGCGCTCGATGTAACCGTGCAGGCGGAGATCATGGCGCTCATCGACGAACTGTGCCGCGAACTGGGCATGGCGCTGTTGCTCGTGACGCACGACCTGGGGGTCGTGGCGGCGCTCGCGGACCGCATCGCGGTCATGTATGCGGGTCGAATCGTCGAATGCGCCGATGCCGCCACCTTCCTGGCCGGGCCACGACATCCCTACAGCGCGGGTTTGCTGGCTGCGGTACCGACGCTCGCTGATGAGCAGGGATCTGAACTGCGAACGATTGCTGGCACGCCGCCCGTGCCCGGAATCATTTTCAACGGTTGCCGCTTCGAGCCGCGCTGCCCGCGTGCTGCAGCGCGCTGCCGCGCACAGGATCCGGCGCTCGTGACGCAGGGGCACGATCGCAATCGCCTGTCACTTTCCGTTGACCGCCAGGGCCGCGCCATGAGTGCGCTGCTGGAGCTTCGCGGCGTGACCGTGCGCTACCCGATAGCCGGCCCGGGTGGAAAATCGCTGACCGCGGTTGATGATGCAAACCTTCGCATCGGCGCGCGAGAAATGCTGGGCCTGGTCGGGGAATCCGGTTGCGGCAAGACCACGCTGGGCCGCGCGATCCTGCGGCTCGTGCCGCTGGCGGCCGGCGAAATACATTGGCGCGGCCGGCGCATCGATGACCTCAAGCGGCGCGAATTCCGCACCCTGCGTCGCGAACTGCAGTTGGTATTTCAGGATCCGAATGCCTGCCTCGACCCGCGCATGACGATTGCGCAAAGCGTGGCGGAACCGCTGCGTTCGCTCGCGCCCGAGCTGACCGCGGCGCTACGCGCCGAGCGGGTTTCGCGCCTGCTCGGCGAAGTGGGACTCGGGCCGGAACTTGCGGAGCGCTATCCGCACCAGTTCAGCGGCGGCCAGTTGCAACGCGCTGTCATCGCGCGTGCGCTGATCGTCGACCCGAGTTTCGTGGTCTGCGATGAACCGGTGAGCGCGCTCGATGTGTCGGTGCAGGGCCAGATCGTCAATCTGCTGGCGCGTATCCGGCGCGAGCGCGGGCTGGCCAGCCTGTTCATCAGCCACAACCTGGCGGTCGTTGCCGGTCTTTGCGAGCGCATTCTGGTCATGTATCGCGGCCGTATCGTCGAAAGCGCTGCGCGCGAGCGGCTGATCCCTGCGCCGTTGCATCCGTATACGCGCGAACTGCTGAACGCAGTACCCGCGCTCGATGCGGGCGCGCGGCGCCGGGTCCTGCGCGGCGCGGCCGGTCGCGCCGCTATGGAGTCTGTTGCAGACCCAGCCGGTTGTGCGTTCGCGGCGCGTTGTCCGCAGGCATTGCCGCGCTGCCAGGCGGAACGCCCGCTGCTACAGCCTGCCGGAGCAGGTCGTCTGGTCGCTTGTCACCGTGCCGGCGAATGGCCGGGGGGCCTGCCGCCGGTCGCCACTACCTGACCGTCTTGCAGGGTCATCCGTTGAGCCAGGCGGTCGCCTATGCTGCCGGCAGATTCCGTCCGGAGGCCGACGCTTGAATTCGAATGCCCGCTGCGTCGCGCACCTTGAATCAGGCGGCACGCTGCTGACAGCGGATCTGCGGCAGTCGCGCATCCTGCGCCGCCTGCACGATCGCGCCCAGATTGCGGCAGGCCGGGTGGTCTGGCCGGCTGCGCAGGTGTTGCCGCTCGATACCTGGCTCGCAGAGCAATGGCGCGACGCTGGGGCTGCGCAACCGGACCTGCCCCAGCCACTGCCGGCGGTCGCCCTGCATTGGCTCTGGGCGCGCCAGACCGCCGAGAATGCGCCCGGCCTACTGGATCCGGCTGAACTCGGGGTACGGGCGCGGACCAGCTGGTTGGGCCTGCGCGCGCACGGCGGAGATCTCGTTGACCTCACGCGCTTCCCGCTGACCCGCGATCAGCAAGCCTTCGTCGCCTGGGCGCGCGGGGCGACACAGGAATTGCGCGAGCGCGGCAGTTGCGATTCCGCGGATCTGGCGCGGCTGCTGGTTGAGGCCGATGCCGTGCCGGCGCCGGGGCCGCCGTTGTTGCTGGCAGGATTTCGGCGCCTGACGCCGGCGCAAGCGGCGCTGCTTGCAGCGCTGACGGCGCAGGGTTGGTCGGTCAGCCGCTTGGAGCCTGAGGGCAACGGGCAGGCGCCCTGGCGGCACGCGGCACCTGACCCCGAGTCCGAGCGCGCCGCGATGTTCGACTGGATACGTCAACGGCTGGAAGGGCAACCGGACGGTCTGCATGCGTTGATCGTGCCGGACCTCGCCACGAATCGCGGGGTGATCCAGCGCGCGCTCGAGGCCACGCTGCAGCCCGAACTCGAGCTGCCAGGCAATGTTCGGCACGAGCGCCTGTTCGATCTCGCCGGCGGCCATCCATTGTCGACCCAACCGGTCGTCGAATCTGCGCTTTGGGCGCTGGCCTGCTCGCTCGGGCAGTTCGAGTGGACCCTTGCCAGTAAATTGCTCCGCAGCCCTTACCTGACTGGCGCGTTCGGCGAACGGGACGCGCGGATCCGATTCGACGTGCAATTGCGTGGCGTACCGGGATTGCCGCGCGCCACCGTTCAATCGCTCGGCGCCCGCGCCGCGGCCGCCGGAGCCGCCCAGTTTGCAGCCGCGCTCGCGACCGCAACCGCCCGGCTCACTGGCCCGACGCGCCGCGGGGCCAGCGCCTGGGCGGAGAGTTTTGGTGCCAGCCTCGCGGCCTGGGGATGGCCTGGCGAAATCGTGCTGGGCAGCGCTGAGTTCCAGGCGGCAAAACGATTTCGTGAATTGCTGCGTGAACTCGCGGCACTTGCCACGGTCGCCCCCGATCTTGCCGCGGCGGCGGCACTCGACGAACTGCGCCGCCTGGCAGCGGCACCGTTCCAGCCGGAGAGTGGCGAGCCTTCGGTATTTGTACTGGACTCGTACCAAGACCCCGGCGTGCATTTCGACAGCCTGTGGGTGGCCGGGCTCACTGCCGCGGTCTGGCCACGCTCCGTTGCAGTCGATCCCCTGC
>JANNTO010000202.1:0-2648 GCA_031403675.1 Gammaproteobacteria bacterium
GCATGAGCTCTCCGCGACGCGCGCGCAAATCCGCAGCGACGACCTCGAACCCGCATTCAAGATGTTGTCGCGCGTGGCGCGCATCCAGGCGCAGCTGATCCAGTCCTGGGATGTGCTCAGCACGATGACGCCGGCGGATTACATGCGGTTTCGCGACTCGCTCGGGCAGAGTTCCGGTTTCCAGTCCTGGCAGTACCGCCTGCTCGAATTCGTGCTCGGCAACAAGGCAGCGAAGCTGATCGAAGTGCACGCGAGCGATCCGCCGACCTACGCATTGCTGCGCCAGGAACTGGCGACACCATCCTTGTATGACGAAGCAATCCGGCTGCTGGCGCGGCGCGGATTTGACATTCCGAAGGGTTGCATCGAACGCGACTGGACCAAGGCATACGAAGCGAATCCGGCGGTTGAGGCAGCGTGGCTCGCGATTTATCGCGATTCGACGGCGCATTGGGATCTCTACGAACTTGCCGAGAAGCTGGTGGATCTGGAGTACCGGCTGCAGCAATGGCGCTTCGCGCACCTGAAGACGGTCGAGCGGATCATCGGCTTCAAGCGCGGCACGGGCGGGTCGAGCGGGGTCGAGTATCTCCAGCACGTGCTGACGCGCGGGTTCTTCCCGGAGCTGATCAGTCTCCGGACGGCGATCTGACAGTTGTTACGCCACCCGGACCGGGATCTTGAGCTGTTTGATCTTCTCGCCCCAGATCCGGGGCCCGGTCTCATGCACCGACTCGCCGGTTGAATCGACCGCAACCGTTACCGGCATGTCCTTCACTTCGAACTCGTAGATCGCCTCCATGCCGAGGTCCTCGAACGCGACCACGCGTGCCTTGCGGATCGCTTTTGATACCAGATAAGCGGCACCGCCGATCGCGATCAGATACGCCGCCTGATGTTTCCGGATTGCTTCGATCGCGACGGGTCCGCGCTCGGCCTTGCCGATCATCGCGAAGAGTCCGGTTTTCGTCAGCATCAGGTCGGTGAACTTGTCCATGCGGGTCGCGGTCGTCGGTCCTGCGGGGCCGACCGCCTCATCACGCACCGCATCCACCGGACCGACGTAGTAGATCACGCGTCCCGCGAGGTCCACGCCGGGTGGCAAGCCCTGGCCGGAATTGATCAGCTCCGCGAGGCGCTGGTGCGCGGCATCGCGGCCGGTCAGCATTTTTCCCGAGAGCAGCAGCGTCTGGCCGGGCTTCCAGCTTTTCACTTCTTCACGCGTCAGCGCATCGAGTTTCACGCGCCGCGATTCGGCGGCGGGCTTCCAGTGCACATCCGGCCACAGGTCGAGCGAGGGCGGATCGAGCGCGACGGGCCCGCTGCCGTCCAGCACAAAGTGCGCATGCCGTGTCGCGGCGCAGTTCGGGATCATCGCGACGGGCTTCGATGCGGCATGGGTCGGAAAGGTCTTGATCTTGACGTCGAGCACGGTCGTGAGCCCGCCGAGTCCCTGGGCGCCGATGCCGAGCGCGTTCACTTTCTCGTACAACTCGATGCGCAGTTCCTCGAGTTGATTCGCTGGGCCGCGCTCGAGCAGTTCATGCATGTCGATCGCGTCCATCAGCGCTTCTTTGGCGAGCACCATGGCCTTGTCGGCGGTGCCGCCGACGCCTAGCCCAAGCATTCCGGGTGGGCACCAGCCGGCGCCCATCTTCGGCACGGTCGCGAGCACCCAGTCCACGATTGAATCCGATGGATTCAGCATGGTGAACATCGCCTTGTTCTCGGAGCCGCCGCCCTTGGCGGCGACCGTGACCTCGACTCTGTTGCCGGCCACCAGTTCGACGTGCACGACGGCCGGCGTGTTGTCGCCGGTGTTCCGGCGCGTGAAGAGGGGATCCGCAACGATCGAGGGGCGTAGCTTGTTTTCGGTCGCCAGGTAGCCGCGGCGCACACCTTCGTCCACCAGTTCCTGAAGGCTCTTGCGTGTGTCCCAGCGCACGTCGAGGCCGGCCTTCACGAACACATTGACGATGCCGGTGTCCTGGCAAATGGGACGGTGGCCCTCAGCACACATGCGCGAGTTGGTCAGGATCTGTGCGATTGCATCCTTTGCGGCCGGCGATTGCTCGCGTGCGTAGGCGCGGCCGAGATGGGCAATGTAGTCAGCGGGGTGGTAGTAGGAGATGAACTGCAGGGCGTCCGCGACGCTCTGCACGAAGTCCGCTTCACGGATGACTGGGGCCGCCATGGCCCCGGCATCTTAGCGCAGGAAAGCAGCCCCGCGCGTCAGGAACGTGTAGTCGCCCTCGATCGCCATGAAGCTGATCAGGATCAGCAGGCACAGCGGCGGGATCAGGATGGCGAACTTGAGCGCGAGCCGTTCCCAGGCCATGTGCATGAAGATCGCGACGATGAAGCCGGCCTTCAGCAGCATGAACAAGATGATCAGCGACCAGCGCAGATAGCCTTGCAACTCGTAGTAGTCTACGAGATACGAGAATGTGCTGAGCACGAACAGCAGCAGCCAGATCCACAGGTAGATCTTGATCGGGTGTTGCTGGCCTTCTTTTGCTTCAGACATGCTGCCTCACCACAGGTAGAAGAACG
This sequence comes from Gammaproteobacteria bacterium, assembly GCA_031403675.1. Lineage (GTDB taxonomy): Bacteria > Pseudomonadota > Gammaproteobacteria > Steroidobacterales > Steroidobacteraceae > SCUD01. The sequence goes on from JANNTO010000202.1 coordinate 2,554, forward strand.
CGAAGATGAAGACCCTGACGAGATCGACGAAGTGCCAGTACAGGCCCGCGATCTCGACCATTTCGTAACTGCCGCGCTTGTCGTAGAAGCCGGTG
>JANNTO010000203.1:0-1795 GCA_031403675.1 Gammaproteobacteria bacterium
ATCGTCAATCCGGAACTGGTCATCGCAAACCTGAACAAGGCCGTCGAGCTTTCGATGACGCTCAAGATCGAGCGCGGCCGCGGCTATCGCCCGGCAGTCCAGCGCCTCGAGTTCGAGGAGCAGAGCCGGCCGATCGGCAGGCTGCAGCTCGATGCATCGTTCTCGCCGGTGCGCCGCGTGACCTACGGCATCGAATCCGCGCGCGTCGAGCAGCGCACCGACCTCGACAAGCTGATCATCGACATCGAAACCAACGGCACGATCAACCCGGACGAGGCGATCCGCCGTGCCGGCGGCATCCTGAAGGAACAGCTGACCGTGTTCGTCGATCTCGAAGGCCAGGGCGAATCGCCGAGCCGCGAGTCCGGTCCGTTGCCGGATCCGATCCTGCTGCGCCCGGTGGACGAGCTCGAGTTGACGGTCAGGAGTGCCAACTGCCTGAAGGCAGAGAACATCCATTACATCGGCGACCTGGTGCAGCGCACCGAAGTGGAGTTGCTGCGCACGCCGAACCTCGGCAAGAAATCGCTGACCGAAATCAAGGAAGTCCTCGAGAGCCACGGGCTGACGCTTGGCATGCGTATCGACGGCTGGCCGCCCGCGTCGCTGCGTCGCGAAGACGAACTGCGTACCGCCTGAGCACGCGGACCGGATAGTCAAACATGCGACACCAACTGTCGGGACGCCAACTCTCGCGCAACAGCTCGCATCGCAAGGCGCTGATGCGGAACATGGCTGCGGCGCTGTTGCGCGCCGAAACCATCCGCACCACGCTGCCGAAGGCCAAGGAATTGCGCCGCGTCGTCGAGCCGCTGATCACGCTCGGCAAGAGCGACTCGCTGGCCGGTCGCCGCCGCGCCTGGTCCACGCTCCGTGACGATGGGCTGGTCGTGAAGCTGTTCGAGGACATTGGGCCGCGCTTTCGCACCCGTGCCGGCGGTTACACGCGGATCCTGAAGATGGAGCCGCGGGTCGGCGATTCGGCGCCGATGGCGCTGATGCAGCTGGTCGAGGGCGAGGCCGTAGCGGCGCCCACTGCCGAGGAAAAACCGGCGAAGAAGCAGGCCAAGTCCGGCGCGCCGAAGAAAGCGACGAAGCAGGCCGCTGCTGCCAAGACCAAAGCTGCTCCGAAGCGCCGCCGCAAGGCCGCCGCGGGCTGACGATTTCCAATCCTGCGAGCGCGCCTTCGGGCCCGCTCCTGGTCGCCATGGAGAAGCCGGGGCCATCCCCGGCTTTTTTTTCGTGCTAGCCTTTTGCCACCACTTTCGACCACCAGGGGAAACTGATGAGCATCATGCAGGAATTCAAGGAATTCGCGATGAAGGGCAATGTCGTCGACCTGGCCGTCGGCATCATCATCGGTGCCGCATTCGGCAAGATCGTATCGGCGCTGGTCGGCTCGGTCCTGATGCCGGCGATCGGCATGCTGATGGGCGGTGTCGATTTTTCCGGATTGAGCCTGGTGCTCGGCACCGATGCAAAAACCGGTGAGCCCGTTGCTCTTCAGTACGGCCTGTTCATCCAGGCGCTGATCGACTTCCTGATCGTCGCATTTGCGATCTTCATGGCGTTGAAGGCCATCAACCGGATGCAGAAGCCGCCGGCTGCCGCCAGCCCCGCCGCGCCGCCGCGCGAAGAAGTGCTGTTGACCGAAATCCGCGACCTGCTACGGCAGCGCTAACCCACTGAAGCAGCGCTGAGCCCGCTCAGGCGGTGGCTGCGAATCCCTCACGCGTGAGGTTGCGCGGCGCACCCGCCTGTGCGACGACATTGTCCTCGATGCGGATGCCGCCCC
>JANNTO010000204.1:0-5829 GCA_031403675.1 Gammaproteobacteria bacterium
ACCATAATATAAACTTCCTTGGGGGGGGGGCCGCCCCCGCCCCCCCCAAAAAATCCCGCGCGGGCGGCCGGGGGCCCCCCGCCCGGCCCTTAAGCCCGGACTCAGCTCGCGACTCGTGACTCGCCATTTTGCAGGCGCGAGATCAGCGCCTTGAGGAACACCTTGTTGAAACGCAGCTGGCAGGCGGAAGATGCCTGTTCCAGCAGGGTCGAGCTGACCCGCAGGATCGTGACGGCGTTGCCGGCTGTGACTGCGGCCTGGCGCTTGGCACCGCGCAGGTAGCTGGTTTCACCGAAGCAGTCGCCCGCCTCCAGCCGGCCGACCAGCGCGCCGTCGCGCTCGACATTGCAGCCGCCGGTCACGATCACATAGAAACGGTCGTCGATGCCGCCGGCGCGGACGATCTCGTCACCAGACGCGTGCGACTGCCAGGTGCCTGCGCGCAGCACCTCCCAGATCTCGCCGGATGAAAAGTCGTGGAAGAACTTCAGCCGCCGCAGCAGGTTGAACTGCTCCTGCTGATCGCTCCGGTCGGTCTGGGTGCGCTGCTGCGCATGCACGCGCGCAATGGCATTGGCAAATTCCGCGCCATTCGGATAGCGCTTGCCCGGTTCCTTGTGCATCGCCGTCGCCACAATGATTTCCAGTTCGGCCGGCAGTTCCGGACGCAGCGACAGCATCAGTGGCGGCGTCGCATAGACGATCTGGTGCAGCAGTTTGGCGAGCGCACCAGCGCGAAACGGACGGTGGCCGGTCAGCAACTCATACATGACGGCAGCCAGCGAATAGAGATCCGAGTGATTGGTCAGTTCGAGCGACTGCACCTGTTCTGGCGACATGTAACTCGGGCTGCCGGCGATGCCCTCGATGCGGGAGAAATCCGCGTCGGTATGCAGCGCGATGCCGAAGTCGATCAGCCGCAGGTCGCTGTCGGTCGTCAACATCAGGTTGCTGGGCTTGATGTCGCGGTGGATGACGCCGCGCGAATGCGCGTAGTGCAGTGCCTTGGCGCACTTGAACATCATCGTCAGCACATCTTCGACCGGCAACAGGTTGTCGGGCCGCGTGTACGCCGCAAGGGTACGCGCGCCATGGATGAATTCGGTGACGACGTAGAGGTAGTTGTTCTCTTCGCCGGAGTCGTAGATCGGCATGATGTTCGGGTGCTGCAGCATCCCGACCATGTGCGCCTCCGACAAGAACATCTTGCGCGCGACTTTGGCGCGCGCCGGGTCATCGTCGGCAGCGATCCGGTAGGCCTTGATCGCAACATCGCGGCCGTAATCGGGATCGTGCGAGAGATAGACGGTGCCGGTCGAACCGCGTCCGACCTCGCGGATCACTTCGTACTTACCGATGCGTTCACCGATCCCGGAATCGCTGTCCGTGGGCCGTCGAAGTGTCGGCACGGTTGCGGTAGCGATGGGCGGTTCCTCCAGGGCGAGCCGGCGGGCGGGCGCCACCGGATACCGCGTCAGGATATTTCGTCAAACCGGGCGGAACCGTGAAGCGGATCGCGCTTCGCCGGAGGTTGCGGGGTCAGCCCGCGAAGTGGTCGAAACCGTGACCAGCATCTCGCTCGGCCGGCACGCCGTCGACGCGTACCCCAGCCGCTTCACTGATGACGCCGATGCGGTGCAGCACCGCCCCGGCCTCGAGTGCCCCGAGCCGCGGCCGCTGGCTGGCCGGTGCGGTGAAAAGGAGCTCGTAATCGTCTCCGCCGCCGAGCGCGAACTGCAATCTCGCCGCAGCTCCCGCGACCGAGCAAAGTCCCGCCGAAAGCGGCAATTCCCGGCTTTCGACCTCGGCGCCGACGCCGCTCGCGGCACAGAGCTTGGCCAGGTCACCCGCCAGGCCGTCCGAGACATCGATGCACGCGGTCGCAATGCCGCGCAGCGCCAGGCCCAGTGCCACGCGCGGCTCCGGTAGCTGGAACCAGTGCAGCAATGCATCGCGGGCGCGACCCTGCCCCGCCAGCCGGCCTTGCAGGATCGCAAGTCCTGCAGCCGCGTCACCCGGTGTGCCGCTGACCCAGAGGTCGTCGCCGGCCTGCGCGCCCTGGCGCCGCAGAGCTTTCCCGGCCGGGACCTGGCCCGCGATCGCGACCGTGGCGGAAAGTGGCCCGCGCGTCGTGTCGCCACCGATCAATGCAACGTTGAAGCGGCGCGCCAGCGCGTCAAACCCGGAGCAAAAACCAGCCAGCCAATCTGGGTCCACGGACGGCAGCGTCAAGCCGAGCATGGCCCAGGCGGGCTCCGCACCCATTGCAGCGAGATCGCTCAGGTTCACCGCAAGCGCGCGGTGACCGACAAACTTTGCCGCCAGGTCCGCCGGAAAGTGCCGGCCCGCAACGATGGTATCGAGCGCCAGCACGAGTTCGGCGCCGGCCCGCGGCAAGGTCAGCGCCGCATCGTCGCCGATACCCAGTCGTACGTCTTCCCGCGTTGCGCCGAGCCGCGCGAAGTAGCGCTCGATCAACTCGAACTCGCCTGGCGGCATGGGGTGACCGGTCAGGCAACCTCGCCCCGCTCGATTGCGCGATGCGTGCGCGATGCCTTGTCGAGCACTGCATTGACGTAGCGATGCCCCTCGGTCGCGCCAAAGCGCTTGGCGAGCTCGACCGCTTCGTTGATCACCACGCGGTACGGAATGTCGGGTCGCGTCATCAATTCCCAGAGTCCGAGCTGCAGGATCGCGTGCTCAATCGGATCCAGCCGGTCGGGCTCGATGTCAGAGAACTGCCGCAATTCCACGTCGAGTGCCGCCGCGCCTTCGCAGACCGCTTCAAGTGCAGTGCGGAAGTACCCCGCATCCGCGCGCGCAAAAGTCTGATCAGTGCTGTACTGGCCGTACAGTTCCTGCCAGGCCTGGCCGCCGACCTGGCGCTGATAGAGCGCCTGGACCAGCAGTCGTCTTGCGGTGTTGCGTGCCAGCGCCGGGTTGGCCGGCTGGCCGATCATCGACTGCCACCGAGCTTGCGCATCAGGGAGGCAAGGCGGATCGCGGCTTCTGCGGCATCGGCGCCCTTGTTTCCATGCACGCCACCCGCCCGCTCCAGCGCCTGCTCCTCGGAATCCGTCGTCAGCACGCCGAAGGAAACTGGAATCCCGGTGTCGTTGGCGACGCGCGAGAGCCCCTCTGCGCAGGCTGCCGCTATGTACTCGAAGTGCGCGGTTTCACCGCGAATCACCGCCCCGAGCGCGATGACCGCGTCCGCACGGCCGGATTCCGCGATTTTCCGCACGACCAGCGGCAGGTCATAGGCACCGGGAACGCGGACAAGCTGCAGCCGAGCAGCATCCACGCCATGCTGCAGGAGCGTGCCGGTCGCGCCGTCAATCAGGCGCTCGACGATGGATTCGTTGAAGCGCGACGCGACGATTGCAAAACGCAGTTCGTGCGCGTCCAGGTCGCCTTCGACGGTCCGTGGCAGATCCATTGCGCCAGTATAACCGTCAGGCCGATGTCCTCAGTCTTCGTATCCGACCACCTCGAGGCCGAATGCGGCGATGCCGTGCAGCTGGCGTGGCGCCGACAGTACGCGCACGCAGGTAATCCCGAGATCGTGCAGGATCTGCGCGCCGATGCCGTGCGTGCGCAGCACCGACGTGCGCGTCTCGCCGGTTTCCAGCCGTGGCTGTCGCAGCGCATGCGCCTCGACGGCTTCGAGGATCGCGCCGGGGTCCTCGGGCCGGCGCAGCACCACCACAACGCCGTTCTGCTCCGCCGCGACCCGCGCGAGTGCGGCGCGCTGCGACCAGCCCGCGTGCAGGGGCCTCAAGCCGAGATCGTCCCGCAACGCGTCGTGCAGGTGTACGCGCACGAGTGGCGGCAACGGACCGGCAGGCGAGCCGCGCACCAGCGCGACGTGAAGCACGCCATGCACGAGGTCGCGGTACCAGCACATCCGAAACGCGCCGAACTCGGTGTCCACCGGCTAGTCGGACACGCGCTCGATCGAACTCTCGTGCTGAAGGCGGTAGCGGATCAGGTCGGCAATCGAACCGATCAGCAAACCGTGCGCTGCAGCGAAACGCTCGAGATCAGGCCTGCGTGCCATCGTGCCGTCATCGTTCAGGATCTCGACGATGACAGCGGCCGGCCCGTGGCCGGCGAGCCGCGCGAAATCGCAGCCCGCCTCCGTGTGACCGGCACGCGTCAGCACGCCGCCGGGACGCGCCATCAGCGGGAACACGTGGCCCGGCTGGCGCAAATGCTCGGGCCGTGCGCCGACTGCCACCGCGGTTCGGATCGTATGCGCGCGGTCCTGCGCCGAGATGCCGGTTGTGACGCCCTCCGCCGCCTCGATGCTAACGGTGAAGTTGGTGCCGTGCCGGTCCGCGTTGTCGACGACCATCAGGGGCAGCCCCAGTGCGCGGCATCTTTCCGCGGTGAGCGTGAGGCAGATCAGGCCGCGGCCGTGGCGCGCCATGAAATTGATGTCTTGCGGTCGCGCGCAGGCGGCCGCCATCACGAGGTCACCTTCGTTTTCACGATCCTCGTCGTCCATCAGCACAACCATGCGCCCGGCGCCCAGCGACTCGATCAGTTCGGCCGTCGTGTTCATCGTGTAGCGCCGTCCTCCGCCAGTCGCGCAAGATAGCGCGCAAGCAGGTCCACTTCGATATTGCAGGCCTGGCCCACCTCAAGCGTGCCGAGTGTCGTGACCTTGCGCGTGTGTGGGATTACCGTGATCCGGAAGTGGCTGCCGGTCACGTCGTTGATTGTCAGACTGACACCGTCGAGCGTAACCGATCCGCGCGGCGCGATGAAGCGCAACAGGTCCGACGGCGCTTCGACCACGAGGCCGAGCGATCCGCCGCGCTCCGAGATCGCCTCGATCCGTGCGATCCCGTCGACATGGCCGGTCACGAAATGCCCACCCAGCGGATCGCCCGCGGCGAGCGCCGTCTCGAGATTGACCGAATCGCCGGGGGCGAGCCGACCGAGCGTGGTGCGCGCCAGTGTTTCGGGTGAGACGCTGGATGTGACCTGCCCGGCCGCGAAACGCTCGACCGTCAGGCAGACGCCCGCGACGCTGACGCTGTCGCCGACGCGGCAGCGTTCAATCGCGAGCCCGTCCGTCCCGACCGTCAGCGAGAGCGCATCCGCCGTGCGCACGCTGGCGATGACGCGCCCGGTGGTCTGGATGATTCCGGTGAACATGCCAGTGCGCCGCTTCAGTCCGCGGCCCGGCGCAGCGTGATCCGCACGTCGCTGCCGATCTGCCGCAGGTCAGTAATCACGAACTGCCGTCGTTCGCTCAAAGAAGCGAGGCGCGGTAGGCGCGCGAGCGGACGGGCGTCCTCGCCGAGCAGCGTGGGAGCAAGGTACAATACGAGTTCGTCGACGAGATCGGTCGATAACAAGGCGCCCGCCAGCGTGGGGCCGGATTCGACCTGCAGTTCATTGATTTCGAGCCCCGCCAGGTGGCCGAGGACCGCCGCGAGGTCGAGCCCACCCGGTCCCGCGGACACCCGCTCGACACGCGCACCGGCCAAGACCAGGCGCTCGCGACGGGCGGCATCCTCACTTGCCGTCAGCACCAACGCTTCGCCTGGCGGCGCGAGCACTCGCGCCGAAGCCTGCGTGCGCAACTGTGTGTCCAGCACCACGCGCAATGGCTGGCGTTTCACATCGGGCTGGCGCAGATCGAGGCGCGGATCGTCCACGCGCACGGTCGCCGAACCGGTCAGGACCGCGGACGAACGGGCACGCAGTTTCTGCACGTCGGCCCGGGCCGCATCGCCCGTGATCCAGCGACTCGTGCCGTCGGCCAGCGCCGTTCGGCCGTCGAGACTGGCGGCGAGCTTGAGCCGCACCCAGGGC